>CAIKXD010000041.1 GCA_903831265.1 uncultured Bacteroidota bacterium | reverse complement strand
TTTAATGATTTATCAGACCTAAGTGAATTCTTCACAGAAACAATTAAGGAAATCACTCTGGAAAAAGTCAAAACAACTTGCTCTTACAATTATATGTCTATTTGCACCTTTTGGTCTGGTATATAATTCATTTTAGTATTAAACATATCTTTAATTACTACATTTGCACTACCTATTATTAGTTATCTTACAGAAATTATATGAAAAAAGCGGCATTTAAATTAATTTTGGTTTTAAGCTTAAATTTTACAATCAATTGCAGTTTTGCTCAAGTTAATTTTGCATGGGTAAAACAAGTTGGCAGTGCAGATTATGAATACGCAAATGATATAGCTGTTGACGCTGCTGGAAACAGTTATGCAATAGGTTCCTTTGAAGGAACAGTTGATTTTGACCCTGGACCTGGAATAACAAATTTAGTTACTGGAACTTCTAGAACTACTTTTATTTCAAAACTTGATGCATCGGGCAATTTGGTTTGGGCAAAACAATTTGAAGGAACTGGCAATTCAAATGCGCTGTCGATTGTATTAGATAACGATGGAAATATTTATACTACAGGATATTTTACTGGATTAATAGATTTTGACCCAGGCCCAGGTGTTTTTAACTCATCTACAACAAGCAATGATAAAATTTTTGTAACAAAACTAAATGCCGCAGGCAATTTTGTGTGGGCAAAGTATTATTCATCTAATGACTATTGTATAGGTACAGGTATTGCTGTTGACGATACTGGTAATGTTTATTTTGCAGGAATGTTCCAAGGCGGACTTACTTTTTCATTTAGTCCTAATCCTCTCACTCTCAGTTCGGTTGGCGAAGAAGATGTATATATAGCAAAAATTGATAGTTCTGGAACTTTTGTTTGGGCGAAAAAATTAGGAGGATCTTTAGGTGAAACTGTAAGCGGAATAGCAATTGATTCCTTAGGAAATGTATATACAAGTGGTACCTTTCGTGTAACTGCTGACTTTGATCCTAGCACAAGTACTTTTAATTTAACCACTGTAGGACTAGCAGATGTTTTTGTTTCTAAATTGAATAACCTGGGTGAATTTGTATGGGCAAAAAGTGTTGGTTCTACGTCAAACGAGTATGTTAATGGGATTGCTGTTGATAATGATGGAAATGTTTATACCACAGGTTCATTTTCAGGTGTAGTTGATTTTAACCCTGGAACACCCACACTAAATTTTACTTCTTTTGGTAGCTTGGACGCGTTTATTTTAAAACTAGATGCAAATGGCAATTATGTTTGGAACAGAAGATTAGGAGGAACAGATTATCAGAAGTCATATGCCATTGCGCTCGATGCTGTTAATGATGTATACACCCTAGGCGTGTTTTCAGGAACTGTTAATTTTAACCCACTGGGAAGCCCACAATTTAACATAACTTGTGTAGGTTCAAGGAATATCTATCTGTCAAAAATAAGTGCTGCAGGAAACTTTGTTTGGGCACAAACATTTGCAGGAGATTATTATGATTTTGGAAGTTCAATCGCCATAGATGCTTCAAACAATATTTATAGCTTGGGTAGCCTAACAGGAACCACTGATTTTGACCCAGGAATAGGCATTTTTAACCTAACTACTATTGGTAATGATGATATTTTTATTCATAAATTGTCTCCTGCTATTGCAACTAATATTGCAAATATAGCTCAGCACAACTTAAACGTTTATCCAAATCCTACCAACGGAGAGTTAAGCCTTGTTTTGAGCGAAGAATCAATAATTACGGTAACAGATGCCTCGGGCTCAACAATTAAAACTCAGGTTTGTCAAGCGGGTAAAAACCAAATATCGCTATCAGATGTGTGTGATGGTTTATATTTTGTGCAAATGAAAGATCGAAATCAAACTCAGTTTGCTAAAATTGTGATTCAAAAATAAACTTATTTCCTAGCTTTCTACAGGGAAATAATGTTTGTAATTCTTCATTTTTTAGTGATGTAAATAATACCAATTGTATTTATTAAATAGCCCAACTGTTTAATAAATTTACAATGGTTAATGCCGATACAACTTGAAAATAGTACAATAATGCTTGGCCGTATTTGGACTAAATTGAAAGTGTAATCGGTGTAATTTATCATTTGCTTTTTGAGTAAAAAAAATTTTTCAGGAAGGAGCAAAATTTATCCTCCTATTATGTTGCTTTAAAATTAAAGCTAAAGTATGCATTAGAGGTTGTTGGTCAACAAAATTTTGCAATAATACCGATATGAAATAAGGAATGGCCCAAAATTGCTTCAAGGCATTTGTCCCAAACTTTTTTCCGATCGGTATTTAACAATACAAGATTTGTAAGTTATTGGTATAATTTACAAATCACATTGTTATAATATCAAGTGCTCTCGCACTGTTTTGAAATGCAAAATAGGAGTAAGTGCTTGAGATTGAAGCAAAAGGATTTGAGTAGATTTCTAACGCTGAATCTGGGTTAAATAAGAAGATTAGAGATTAATTTCAAAAGTTTACAATTTCAAAAAAACTAATATGAATCAAATTTCACACATTTCGTTAGTTTTGTAATCTTAAAATAAAAATTTCAGTACTTCATTTAACCTCAACAACTATTTGATGTTTGAAATGTTATAAGAAATCAATATATAAAATCCTGTGAAAAAGAAAACGGCCGTACTACTCATTAATCTTGGCACACCCGATAGCCCTTCTGTGGGTGACGTGCGCAAATATTTATTTCAATTTTTAAACGACCCCAGAGTCATTGATATTCCTTGGTTGTTAAGAGCCATTTTAGTGAATTTGATTATTGTGCCTTTTCGTGCACCAAAATCTGCCAAAATTTATAAGGAATTGTGGACCAAAGATGGCTCACCACTGTTAATTCACGGTAAAATTGTAACGCAAAAATTGCAAGAAAGAATTGCATCAAAGGCTGATGTTTTTTTTGCCATGCGTTATCAAAATCCAAGTATTGACTCCGTCTTAGAAGAAATCAGAAAAAAGAATTACGCCAAAATAATTGTTATTCCGTTATATCCTCAATACGCGTCGAGCAGCACGGGTTCTACCCTCGAAAAAGTAATGCAAGTTGTTAGTAAATGGTGGGTGATTCCTGAAATTACATTGGTAAGTCAATATTATGACGAAGCAGGTTACTTAGATGCTTTTGCGGAGCGTGGTAAAGCGCACATTAATGACAATTACGAACATGTATTATTTAGCTATCATGGTTTGCCCGAGCGCCAGGTAGATAAGGTATATGAAAAAGGACCTTGTTCCGACCATCATTGCGAAGATCAACTGGATGAAGAGAATGCTTTTTGTTACAAGGCGACCTGCTATGAAACAACCCGACAAATTACCTCTCGTTTAAATATCCCTAAAGATAAATATACAGTAGCCTTTCAGTCACGTCTTGATAAAAATTGGCTCGAGCCGTTTAGCGATAAGGTGGTGGAAGAGCTAGCTAAGAAAGGGATAAAAAAATTATTAGTTTTTAGTCCTGCCTTTACAGCCGATTGTTTAGAAACTACTATAGAAATAGGTAGCGAATATAAAGAAATTTTTGAAGAGCACGGAGGAAAGCACCTTCAATTGGTAGAAAGTTTAAACGATCACCCTATTTGGATTAACACCCTAGAAAAAATGGTCCTTGAACGCCTATAGCTATTAATAAATGAAGCAATTGAGCATTGAAATACATCCCGAAGAAATCAGAAATAAATTGCTCAACTACAGTCAGCAGTTTGAGACTTCTTTTTTTTATGATAGCAATGCCGATGTTAATAGCACAACTAAACTCTCCTACAGAAGTTATGATATATTATTGGCCTTAGGTGTAAAAAGCACAGTTCCATTTAAAAATGGACAGCACTTTAATGAGTTACAAGCTTTTCAGAATGCTCATCAAACTTGGCTTTTTGGTTATTTATCTTACGATTTAAAAAACGAAATAGAAGACTTATCTTCTCAAAATAGCGATGTATTGTCTTTACCTCAAGCTCAATTTATAGAACCTCAAATAGTGATTACTATTAAGGGAAGCAAAATGGAGGTGATGGCAATAGATGATAAAATGCAACCACAAGCCATCTCAGAAATCATACAGCAACAAAGTGCTCATATAGATGAGTTTTACCCTTCAACAACAATACATCATAAAACATCAAAAGAAAGCTATTTTAAGGCATTTGAACAATTTCAACAGCAAATAGCCTATGGCAATATTTATGAAGTTAATTACTGCATTGCCTTCGAAACTGAAGTAAATCATTTCAACTACATTGGCCTTTACACAGCTTTGAATAAGATAAGTAAAGCCCCATTTTCGGCTTATGTAAAAGTTAATCATACTGTAATTATAAGTGCAAGTCCTGAACGTTTCTTAAAAAAAGAAGGCACTAAATTGATTTCGCAACCTATTAAAGGTACTGCCAAGCGGGGGCAAAATGCAGCTGAAGACGAAGAGCAAAAAGAAAAATTACTCCACAATGCTAAAGAACGCAGCGAAAATGTGATGATAACGGATTTAGTTCGTAACGATTTAAGTAAACATGCCGCGCGCAATTCAGTAAAAGTTGAAGAGCTTTTTGGCATCTATTCTTTTAAACAAGTGCATCAAATGATTTCTACAGTTACTGCAAATCTAAGCAAGGAGTCAAATTACATTAATGCTATTAAAGATGCATTTCCCATGGGCTCCATGACTGGGGCACCTAAAATAATGGCCATGAAATTAATTGAGCAACATGAACAAATGAGGCGTGGCTTATACTCAGGGGCATTGGGCTACATCGATGCTAACAATAATTATGACTTTAATGTACTCATTAGAAGTATAATCATTAATCAAGCAACCAAAAAGGCTCAGTTTTGTGTTGGAAGTGCCATTACTGCCAATGCAAATGCTGAGGACGAGTATCAGGAATGTTTATTGAAAGCCAATGCCTTATTTAAGGTATTGTCGTAATTGTCTATTTTAGCCCAAAGTTTTTTTAATGCTATGAGCAGTAATAATATTTTAGAAACACCAATTGAGTTTTTAAAAGGAGTAGGCCCACAGCGAGCCCAACTGCTCAAAACGGAATTAAATATCAGTAACTTCGAAGAGCTTTTACAGCATTTCCCATTTAGATATGTCGATAGAAGTAAGTTCTATAATATTGCAGAAGTTATTGATGCCGTAGCTTTTATTCAAATTAAAGGGTTAATAATTAAAACCGAAACTATTGGAGAAAAAAGAGCCAAACGCTTTGTTGCCACTTTAAAAGATCATACAGGAACCATCGAATTGGTTTGGTTTCAAGGATTAAAATGGGTGAGCGAATTTGTAAAAGCAGGCCAACAGTATGTAGCATTTGGTAAACCAACAGATTTTAAAGGAAAATTTTCCTTTTCACATCCTGAAATAGAATTATACGAACATTATATACAGCTAGGTACCGATGGATTGCATGGTATATACTCAAGCACCGAGCGTTTAAAAAATTATGGTTTAGATAGTAAAGGCATTTTAAAAATAATGCGCCTCTTATTGAACCAATTGGAAGGACAGCTAACAGAGTTTTTGCCCCTAAGTTTAGTGCAAGAAAATAACTTTGTAGCGCGCGAATTAGCATGGAAAAATATACACATTCCAGCTAATGCTAATGATTTAAAAGAAGCAGAATTTCGTTTAAAATTTGAAGAGCTTTTTATCATACAAATGCGTTTACTTAAAATAAAAACTAAACGCAATTTAAGTTATAAAGGCATGGTGTTTGAAAAAGTGGGCGCGCATTTCAATAAATTCTATAATGAGTATCTACCTTATCAATTAACAGGTGCACAAAAGCGTGTAATCAAAGAAATTAGGGGCGATATGGGCAGTGGCAAACAAATGAACAGATTGCTACAAGGTGATGTTGGTAGCGGAAAAACAGTAGTGGCTATGATCTGTATGCTTATTGCTCTTGACAATGATTATCAAAGCTGCTTAATGGCACCTACTGAAATTTTAGCCAATCAGCACTACACCACCATTAATGAACTACTAAAGGATATGCCTGTTAAAGTGGGCCTGCTTACAGGCTCTACAGGTAAAAAGCAACGTGCCGTATTATTCGAAGCACTTTTAAATGGCGACTTACACCTTTTAATTGGCACACATGCGCTCATCGAAGAAAAGGTGCAATTTAAAAATTTAGGTTTTGTGGTCATTGATGAACAACATCGTTTTGGTGTAGAACAACGCAGCAAATTGTGGAGCAAAAGTCAGCAATATGTGCCGCATGTGCTGGTAATGACCGCCACTCCAATTCCAAGAACCTTAGCTATGACCGTGTATGGCGATTTAGATATTTCTATTATTGATGAATTACCACCAGGGCGAAAACCTATTTTAACAGTACATCGTTTTGATGATAAAAGGTTAGATGTGTACGAGTTTATTAGAGGGCAAATTGCACTTGGGCGCCAAGCATATATTGTTTATCCTCTTATTGAAGAATCAGAAAAATTAGATTACAAAAACCTCGAAGAAGGTTATGATATGGTGCTTTATCAATTCCCAATTCCGCAATATCAAATAAGTATTGTTCATGGAAAAATGAAAGCCAAAACTAAAGACTGGGAAATGCAGCGCTTTGTAAATGGCACCACACAAATAATGGTAGCCACAACTGTCATTGAAGTAGGGGTAAATGTGCCCAATGCAAGTATTATGTTAATTGAAAGTGTTGAACGCTTTGGATTGTCGCAATTGCATCAGTTGCGCGGAAGAGTTGGTAGAGGTGCCGAGCAGTCGTATTGCATTTTAATGAGCTCGCATAAACTAAGTAAAGAGGCGCGTTTGCGCATTGATACTATGGTGCGTACAAACGATGGTTTTGAAATTGCCGAAGTAGATTTAAAACTGCGCGGACCAGGTAATATTGAAGGCACACAACAAAGTGGATTAGTAGATTTAAAATTAACCAACATTGCACAAGACCAAGAAATTATTGAGTTAGCACGCAATGCTGCCTATTATTTTATTGAAAAAGATCCCGATTTGCAACTGCCAGAACATGCCCAATTGTTGCAGCATTTAAGACAAAATAGTAAGTCTAAATCTAATTGGAGTAGAATAAGTTAATCTAATATTTATTTGGGCAAATCCGTGCCTCCGAAAAGGAGGCTCGGTCGGGCTGTCCATGCTGCGTGGCAGCTTATTTCCATCCCTTTTGCAATATGGCGTTTTCTTTTATGGAATTCCGATAGGGCGAATTTGGGCGAATCGCAATTCGCCCGTTCTAATTTATTTTTTCGCCCTGTTTTTAGGATTGTTTTTTATGTAGTTCGATATATTTTTATAGGCCCGCTCGTCTCTAATAATATGATCGTGATAATCTCTTTGCCAGATTTTATAATTTAAAGCTATTATTTTTTTTCGCGCGAATAAATCGCCCGATGGGGCGAATTGCGTTGATGGGGCGAATTGCAATTCGCCCGTGCGAGGATCGCCCGAATCGCCTAAAATTATATTTTTTATTTTTTTAATTGTAGCTATTTTATAGCCTCTAATTATTGATCCTATCGTTTGAGATGGAGATTGAAATTTCCCTATGGAAGATTTGTGCGTTTCTTGGTTATTAAATGTTATTTCTATGATGCCATGCATGTGGTTAGGCATGATGATAAATTCGTGTAAAAGGCAATTTGTTCTTATGTTTTCGGTATTAAGCCATTCATGATGAGCAATTATTCCAAATTCATTTAAATGCATTTGTTCTTTAATTATTTTTCCAAAAAGTTGGTATTTGTTTTTGCAACAAATGGTGATAAAATAAAGCCCTTCTTGCGCATAATCGTAGCCCTTTAATCTTATGGATCTTCTATGATGAATATTAGGATTATATTGGGTCATAGTGCATTTATGTTGAAAAAGTAATTTTAGCTTTTATTTAAATATATGATTTGCCGTGGCAATTTCAAAAATAAACATTGTTGCAACTTTGTCAAACATAAAAAGGTTAAAATTTATCAATATCCAGTATAGATAAATCGATAAGAATCATAAAGAAAAGACTATGCTTTTGCGCAAGGGACAGCAGCGGCATCCTTTTTTATGGGGTGCATGTGCGTGGATAAAAAAGATAGAGCAAATGGCCCGGTTTTCTTTCCAATTTTTTTGCATAATGCTTAATTATAAAGCGCTTTTTGAAATAAAAAAATTGGAAGGAGAATGCGCCCTAACTATTCAAAAAATTTGAAAGTGTAATTGGTATTAATTATTCAATTGTAGAATAAAAATTAATGTCGTCAAAGATTTAATGCTAATTATGTAATATAAATTTATCTACTATTTATGCTACTTTAAGCTTATTAAAATTGCTCTTTTTTAGTTTGTCCACCACATAGCGATTCGAAATTTTTAGTTCTTTTTCGTTAGAGGTTGGGGCTTCGAACATAGCATCGGTCATAATAGTTTCGCATATAGAACGCAGACCACGAGCACCTAGTTTAAATTCAATAGCTTTATCGGTAATCATTTCTAAGGCCGATTTATCGAAACTTAATTTAATACCATCCATATCGAACAACTTAATATATTGTTTGATAATGGCATTTTTTGGTTCAGTTAATATTCTTCTTAAGGCGGCTCTATCTAGTGGTTCTAAATAAGCTACTACGGGCAATCTTCCTATTAATTCGGGAATTAAACCAAACGAACGTAAATCTTGAGGAGAAACGTATTGCAAGTAATTGTTCTTATCAATTTCTTCTTTGTCATTGGCAATATTATAACCAATAACCTGTGTTTGTAGGCGTCTTGCAATTTTTTTATCTATACCATCAAATGCGCCTCCGCAAATAAAAAGAATATTTTTTGTATTTATAGATACCATTTTTTGTTCAGGGTGTTTTCTTCCGCCTTGCGGGGGAACATTTACTTGTGCGCCTTCTAGCAGCTTTAAAAGCGCTTGTTGCACTCCTTCACCGCTTACATCTCGCGTGATAGATGGGTTGTCACTTTTTCGTGCAATTTTATCTACTTCATCAATAAACACAATACCGCGTTCTGCTGCTGCCACATCGTAATCGGCACTTTGTAACAAACGTGTTAAAATGCTTTCAACATCTTCGCCAACGTAGCCGGCTTCGGTAAGCACTGTAGCATCGGCAATGCAAAAAGGAACATTTAATATTTTAGCTATACTCCGCGCCAACAAAGTTTTTCCAGTTCCTGTTTCGCCCACCATTACAATGTTCGATTTTTCTATTTCTACCTCATCAATACTAGTAATTTGAGTTTGTGAAACACGTTTAAAATGATTGTAAACAGCCACACTCAAAATCTTTTTAGCCATATCTTGCCCAATAACATGCTCATCTAAATGCGCTTTTATTTCGGCAGGTTTTAAGAGGTTTAGCTTTTTAGGATCCTTGGTTATTTTCTCCTTTCCTTCCTCTGCAACAATACCATGCGCTTGCTCTATACAAAAATTGCATATATGACCGTTGATGCCTGCAATAAGTATTGAAACTTCTTTTTTATCTCTTCCGCAGAAGGAGCACTTTATGGGTGTTTTTTCCATTTTTTTGAAAAGGTATTTTTTATTTCCCTACTGTAAACACTTCTTGTTTTTGACTTGTACTTTTTACCTGCTGCTTAACCTATAATATCGCATTTAAATAATTTAATGCGTCCAAATTCGTGTTCTCCTTCAATTCAATTTGTTTCAATTAAGTTTTACAAAAGTTATAATTGAATAGGTGTCACATAAAAAAGAAAGGTATGAAAAAATCATACCTTTCAAGTAAAATTATTTTGTTGTATTTCGCACCAAAACTTCATCAATCATACCATAATCTTTGGCCTCTTGTGAAGTCATCCAATAGTCTCTATCACTGTCTTTCCATACTGTTTCATAATCTTTACCACTATGGTGCGCAATTATATCGTATAATTCTTTCTTTAATTTTTGAATTTCACGCGCTGTAATTTCAATATCAGAGGCTTGTCCTTGCGCGCCACCCATAGGTTGATGAATCATAACACGTGCATGTTTTAAAGCGGTGCGTTTTCCTGCAGCGCCTGCACATAAAAGCACTGCCCCCATAGAAGCTGCCATGCCTGTGCAAATTGTAGCAACATCACAATTAATGTATTGCATAGTATCGTAAATGCCCAAACCTGCATAAACAGAACCACCTGGAGAGTTTAAGTATATTTGAATATCCTTTTTTGAATCAACCGATTCTAAAAACAATAACTGTGCTTGAATAATGTTGGCAACATAATCATTAATACCAACACCCAAAAAGATAATTCTGTCCATCATTAATCGGGAGAAAACATCCATAGAGGCAACGTTCATTTGACGCTCTTCAATAATGGTGGGAGATATATAATCATTGTAAATAGAACTATAGCTATGCAACGAAGCGCTGCTTATTCCACGTTCTTTAATGGCAAACTTTTTAAACTCATCTGATGAAAACATAGGGTTTGTTTTTATGGTTTATAATAAAGTAATTTTAGTGTTGGTGATAAAAATCTTCAAATGATACTTCGGTAAAGTTAAGTTTTAGCTTTGATTTTAACAATTCCAATAGTTTGTCATCATACATTTTTTCTACGATTCTGTTATATTCTTTTTCGTTTTTTAGCACTCTGGTAACAGTATCATCAAGATCGCTTTCTTCCATTTCTGTGCCATTATAAGATGCAAATTGTTTTGACACTAAATCCTTCACAAAGTTGCGAATATCCTGCTCTTTAACCTCAATGCCATTTTGTCTGATGATTTTGTTAATCACCATCTGTGTCCTTAAACGTTCTGCATAAACTGGAAACTCTTTATCTATTTGTGTTGCATTTATTTCTTTTTCATTCACAAACAATAACCATCTTTTTAAAAAATCTTCGGGTAGTTGTATATCGTGTTTCTTTACAAGCCCTGCCACAACTCTAGTTAAAAAATATTTATCGCTATCGGCATTAAACATATTCGACATTTCGCCTTTAATTTTAGCTCTAAATTCTTCAATAGAGTTAACACTATCGCCATAAACTTTATTATACAATTCCTCATTTAATTCGGAAGGTTGCACACGACTTATATTGGTAATTGTAAATCTAAAATTGCTGCTCATAGATTCGGCTTGAGCGGGTGTAACTCCGAGCATGCCTGCCAAATCTGTGGCATTATTTGATAAGTCATGCGGATCCACCACCAAATGATTGCCTTTGTTTAAGCCAATTAAAGAGGCTAAAGCTTGTTCGCTTTTAATTTTATCTGTAGCAATAGTGGAAGTTTTTTTGATCCCATTTTCCAATTCGTTGCCATCGCTATCCAATTCAATAAAATCACCAAAAACCAAATCGTTTTTTTCAACTTGTTCAGGATTGGTTACTTTGCCATACCTGCGTTGCATGTCTTCAATTTCTTTGTCAATAAGTGCGTCTTCAACCTTTATCATTTTGTATTCAAAAGGCTCTTGTTCAATTTCAACATTAAATTCAGGCGCATGACCCAATTCAAATGCAAATTCAAATTCTTGTTGGGTATCCCAATTTAATTTATCATTCTGGTTTAAAGCAGGAATAGGTTGGCCAATAATCTCTATTTTATTACTCGAAATAAATTCGGTTACAGAATTATTTAATACTTTATTAACCTCATCAGATAGTACCGATTTTCCATACATTTTTTTTACCATACCAAAAGGAACTTTTCCGGGTCTAAAGCCTGGCATGCTGGCTTTGCGCTGCAATTCTTTTAATTGCGTATCTACCCTTTGTTGATAATCTACTGGGCCTAATTTTACTTTTAAAATTGAATTTAAATCGCTTACTTTTTCCTGTGTAATATTCATTATACTAAAATAAAAAATTTGGGTGGCAAATATAGTATTTTTTAATGCTGAGTTTTCTAAAACAGAATTCTTTAATGCAAATAATTATTATTCAAGCATTTTTACTAATATTGTAAATTGTTGTTAAATCTATTCATTTGTATACTACATGGAACGTTTTTGTAGCGATTGTGGAGAAAAATTGGTTGGCAGAGCTGATAAAAAGTTTTGCAACGATCAATGTCGCAATAATTTTAATAATAAAGCAAACAGCGATACTAATTCTGTAATGCGAAATATCAATAATATTTTGCGTAAAAATAGAAGAATAATGGAGGAATTGGCTTGCAATGAAGAGGGCAAAGCTAAATCAACAGGAAAAAAATTAAAAGAAAAAGGGTTTAATTTTAACTACTATACCCATGCCTATCACACAAAAACAGGTAATACTTATCTTTTTTGTTACGAATATGGTTATTTACCTCTTGATAATGATTTTTATATGGTGGTAAAAAGAATAGAAAACAATCAGTGAAATTAATTTTGAAACACAACAATAGCCTCAATAAATTATATTTTAGAGTTGCTTTATATGCAATAATCCTGCATATTTTTTGCGCTCCTTTGAGTTATGCGCAACAGTATGATTTTAGATCTTTTTCTTTGGAAGATGGTTTATCGCAAAGCGAGGTCAATTGCATTTTTCAAGATTCAAGAGGATATATTTGGGCAGGGACCTCGGGTGGTGGCTTATGCCGTTTTGATGGGAAGGAATTTACCTCTTATGAAACTGAAAACGGACTTGCAGGTCAAATCATTACTGATATCAAGGAAGATAAAAAGGGAAATCTTTGGATAAGCTCAACTTGGGGTGGTATCAGTAAATTTGATGGTAAAACATTTACGATATACGATCATACTAAAGGGCTTCCCGACAACTATACTTCGAGCATTTTAATAAGCAATGACGGTAAAGTGTATGTTGGAACGGGAGATGGTTTATGCTGCCTACAGAATAACAGGTTTGTGAAAATTAAACAATCGCAAAAAGAAAGGTTAGTAGTTTCTGATCTATTACAAGATAAATTTGGAAATATTTGGGTAGGTTCTTCAGCGGGCTTGTTTAAAGTTAAAAACAATGAAGTAGTTGCTCCATATAATGCCACAAAGGAATCCATAAGTTCGCTAGACATCGATAAAAGCAACAGACTTAATATTTTATTAGGCTCCAGTAAATTGTTATTGCAAGAAGTTGGTAAAGATGGCGCGCTTTCTCAAGCACTTGATATTACTCATGTTTTACCTAAATTAAATGAGGATAAATATTTTGGTGTTTATATTGATAACCTTAATAGAAGATGGTTAACAACATTCGAATCAGGTGTTGTTTGTGAAGAAGGAAATGAATACTTTTCATACAACACAAAAAGCGGTTTGCCAACTAACAGAATTGTTGCAGTATATCAAGATAATTCGGGATGCCTTTGGTTTGGCTCAAGAGGCAGTGGTTTAGTTAAATTTAAAGATCGCTCTTTCGAATACTTCGATGAGTTTGAGGGCCTAAATGATGGCGAAGTTTTTTCTTTGCAACCAGATTCATCTGGTAACCTATGGATAGGTACGCTTACGAATGGCCTTTATAAATTTGATGGAAAAAAAGTAGTTAGCTTTAAAGATAATGCGCTATTTAAAAAATTCAATTTCAGAAGTATCTGTTTGCTAAGAAATAAAAAAATTCTTATTGGAGGTTCGCGCGGTGTTAGATTATATGATGGAAAAAACTTTTCTCTTTTGCCAGGTATACCAGATGAACCAAGGATTAAAGCAAGTGTAATTTATGAGGATAAAAATGGAGATATTTGGATAGGAACTTTTGGGCAAGGCTTGTTTCTGTATAGTAAGGGGTTGCTTAAAAATGTATCAAATTTAAAGGAGGGCCATGTTTTAAATATTTACAGTATTTGCGAAACAGAAAACGACCTTTTAATTGGAACTGGCGAAGGTATTTACGTAGCCAATCCTAACTCCTTTAGAGAAAATAACATCAAAAAAAATCTATGTAATTATTTCATAGGTTCCATGGTTAAAGATCATATTGGCAGGGTATGGATTGGTACCGACAAATGTATCGCAATGTGGGACGGTAAAAAAATTAACAACTATGGTGTTGAGGATGGTTTTACTTCAGGTACAGTTTATTCAATAGTATGCGATAAACAAGGCAACATTTGGGTTGGCACTAACAAAGGAATTGACAAAGTAAGTTTTAATGCAGATGGTAGCATCTTGCAAATTAAAAATTATGGATTTAATGAGGGATTTAAGGGGGTAGAGTGCAACTCGCGTTCTATATGTATGGACAGGTATGGCAATCTCTATTTTGGTACTATAAAAGGCGTAATAAAATATAATGTTTCTTTAGAGTTACCTCAAGTTAATTTTCCTACTAAGGTTCAAATTGAATCATTCAAAGTTAATTTCAATGATTATTCAGATGCAATAAATGAGTATATTGACTATTGGTACAGAACTCCTAAAAATCCAAAGTTGCCTCATAATATTGAGCGTATTTCTTTTTCTTATAGTTCTATAAACCGCGCTTATCGAGCTAAGTTGAAGTATTCTTTTATGCTCGATGGGTATGACACAAAATGGAGTCCATGGGCAACAAGCACAAGCGCTTCTTATTCTAGTTTGAGTCCTGGTAGCTACACTTTTAAAGTTAAGGCTCAAAACAACAATAAAGTTGAAAGTAAAATTGTTGAGTTTCCATTGGTTATTAAAACGCCATTCTACCTTAGTTTTTGGTTTATCATTAGCTCCATATTTATTCT
>CAIKXD010000040.1 GCA_903831265.1 uncultured Bacteroidota bacterium | reverse complement strand
TTTAATGATTTATCAGACCTAAGTGAATTCTTCACAGAAACAATTAAGGAAATCACTCTGGAAAAAGTCAAAACAACTTGCTCTTACAATTATATGTCTATTTGCACCTTTTGGTCTGGTATATAATTCATTTTAGTATTACCATTGTCGATTGTTTTGTCGGCTAAGTTTTTTCAAAATAGTATATCGATAACATCTTAAGCGGCCCCTTTTAGCATATTTTACATTTCATATTACGTAAAATTGGTAGCTAAATGTATCTTTACGGCTCTTTTAATACATAAAAATGGTGCAGTTGAGGTTATTTTATGTTTCTTTTTTAATAATTTGTTCGGGCTTTGTGTATGCACAACCTAAGGGCAAAATTATTGACCAAGTGGTAGCTGTGGTGGGTAATAACCTTATCCTTCAATCTGATTTAGACAACGAATTACAACAAATAAAATCGCAAGGAAACGATTCTTTGCCGGTTGATGAATGTACCATTTTAGAAGAATTATTATTTCAAAAATTATTGGTGCATCAGGCCGAGTTGGATAGCGTTACAGTAAGCGATGCCCAAATAGAAGGTGAGTTAGACCAAAGAATGCGTTATTATGTTGCCCAAGCTGGTTCTGAAAAGAAATTGGAAGAATTTATGGGCAAAACCATTGCAGAGTTAAAGGCCGATTATAAAGATGATTTACGTAAAATTTTGTTGGCCAAAACAATGCAGGGTAAAATTACGCAAGATATTAAGGTAACCCCAGCAGATGTGCGTGCTTTTTATAACACTTTGCCAAAAGATAGTTTGCCGATGGTAAACAGCGAAGTAGAAATTTGCCAAATTGTTAAACGTCCACCGGTAAATGAAGAAGTGAAAGCGGCTGTAAAAGAAAAATTACAAAAATTAAGAGACAGAATTATTGCAGGCGAAGACTTTGCTGCATTAGCTGTATTATACTCTGAAGACGGCTCTGCTGCTTATGGTGGCGAACTTGGTTTTAAAGTTAGAGGCGAATTAGTTCCTGAATTTTCGGCAGCAGGTTTTGGTTTGCAAGGCAAGGATGTTTCTCCTGTAATTGAATCTCAATACGGTTTTCATATTATTCAGATGGTTGAACGCAGAGGTGAGCAAGCCAATTTAAGACATATTTTAATGGTACCCAAAGTCCTTAACAGCGATCTCTTAAAAGCACAACAGTATCTTGATTCAATAAAAACAGTGATCGAAAAAGAGAAGATAGAATTTAAAGATGCTGCGAACAAATTTTCGGACGATACAGAAACAAAATATAATGGTGGAACGCTTGTAAATCAAAACTCAGGAACCACGCGTTTCGAAACAAGTGAGATGGATGCAGGCTTGTTTTTTACAGTAGATAAATTAAAAGTGGGCGAAATGTCGGCACCCGTTAAGTTTGCCACTAACGATGGCAAGCAGGCTTACCGTATCTTGTATTTGAAAGAACGTACAGAGCCTCACAAAGCCAATTTAAAGGAAGATTATCAAAAATTACAGAATGTAGCACTGGTTAAAAAACAACAGAAAACGGTTGAGAATTGGGTGAAAAAGAGGAGAGCCTTAACTTATGTAAAAATTGATGATGAGTTTAGAAAGTGTAAATTAAAATACGATTGGTTTGATGAACCATTAAGTAAATCGGAACAAAATAAACAATAACGTTAAATTACGAATCAAATATGAAATCGGATGTTGAAGCAGTAGATGAGTTTGTAAAAAAATACAACGCACTCAATCAAGAAATAGCTAAAGTAATTGTTGGTCAGCAAGATATTATAAAAGATGTTTTAATTTCTATTTTTAGCAGAGGGCATTGTTTATTAATTGGTGTGCCTGGCTTGGCAAAAACTTTGTTAGTAAACACTATTTCAGATGCGCTGGGCTTAGATTTTAGCCGCATTCAGTTTACACCCGATTTAATGCCTTCGGATATTATTGGTTCCGAAATTTTAGATGATACACGCAATTTTAAATTCATTAAAGGGCCATTATTTGTAAACATTGTATTGGCAGATGAGATCAACAGGACACCGCCAAAAACACAATCGGCTCTGCTAGAAGCCATGCAAGAGAAATCGGTTACTGTGGCTGGAAAGCGTTATAAATTAGGCAATCCATTTTTTGTTTTGGCCACACAAAATCCTATTGAACAAGAAGGAACTTATCCATTACCCGAAGCGCAATTAGATCGTTTTATGTTTAGCGTGTGGCTCGATTACCCTAGTTTTCAAGAAGAGTTGGCTATTGTAAAAAGCACTACGCAAGACCACAAACCAACACTCAATAAAATATTGAATGCCGAAGAAATTTTGTTTTATCAAGATTTGGTAAGAAAAATTCCAGTGCCCGATAATGTGATGGAATATGCTGTGAAGTTGGTTGTAAAGACACGTCCAAACTCTGATATGGCGCCACAAATGGTAAAAGATTATTTATCGTGGGGCGCTGGTCCGCGAGCTTCTCAAAACTTGGTGATTGGGGCAAAATGCCATGCTATGATTCAAGGAAAATACTCACCAGATATTGATGATGTAAAAGCAGTGGCCTTATCGGTATTGCGCCATCGTATTGTAAGAAATTATAAGGCGGAGGCTGATGGTTATTCGGTTGAGAAGATTATTGAGGCTTTGTTGTAGTGTTTAAATACAAATTACTCAGTAGGAATAGTTGAGCAACAAATATTTACAATAATATCAAGTGCTCACGTACTGTCTTGGATTGAAAGAATAGCTCCGTATTTTGAAATTAAAATGGGTTAAGTGCTTGAGATTGAAGTAAAATAATTTGACTAGATTTCTAATGTGGCATTTGGGTTTAATTAACGTTTAAAAAATGGGCTTGATTGTTCTAAAACAGCCTTGCATTTTTTCTTGCCCTGTAAATACTTAATCTTCTGTGCAAAAGGCTGTGTAGGTGCCTTATTTAACCTCAAGCCACATCTGAGCAATCCTTCTTAAACAATAGTAAGTGTTCACCAAACATTTTGGTTCTATTGCATTATCCTATTTCCAAAAAGACTATCACAGCTATTTTTAGATTGTTTTAAACCCTAATCAACAAGGCATTAATTATCCCAATAGCTATGGTTATTTGGTTCTCAAAATAAATCATACAAATTATTTAGTATTTTTTGATTAATTTTAATTTGATGACATATAGGTGTCCAAATAAAATTGAAATTTGACTTAATCAACATTATTTTTACACCATGATAAAATATAGAAAAGAAAATACTATTGCAGTTTTACTGAAAGATAAGAAATTTTTAAAAGGACTTAAGTCATTTTGTAAAAATCAAAATTTGCTTATTTTCCCTATCGTAAATTATACAGATATTATAGCAGTGCCATGTTTTATAACAATAATTGAAAAATCTCTTCTTGATGATAATTATTTGAATATGTTAGAAGAAATGGCACTTACGATAGAAACAAACGAATGGCAATTGATTTTAATCGGAAGCGAAAAAGTTAATCTTACTCGAACACTTATGAAGAAAAGAATAGAAATGAATTCTATTATTTCTTTGGAAGAAATGAAAAAAAACATAATAAAACGAATGAACTCCTTAATCAAAGAAGAAAAGCGCCGTGCTAAAATAAATAATAGGGTTTATAGGGTTATTAAATTGTATATAGATGTAACTACCAATGGGAATTTGTTGGACATTGAACAATATGTTGCTTTAAATCTTATTTCTAAAAGAACTTTAAGAAGAGATATCCGTCTTCTTAAAGATTTGTATCCAGATTTTAATGTTTATTTCAAAGGAAGTTGGACCTCCTAAATTGGCATGCAATGATTATGAATAACAACAATACATTTATACTAATTGTAACTCTCGAAAAAATGCGTTGGATGACTATGTTAAAATTAACAATCAAATAGTCTCCCAATTTTAACAGTCGCAATTAGAGGAGTTCATTGATATAGAAAGATGGGTTGAAAGTACAAGAACAGACAAATATTAAAAATACATATTTTTAATTCATTGATGGTTTTATTCACTTCAAAGTTCTGAAAAAAAGACTTGTAGTCCATACTTAAAATGCATTTTTGAAGAAAATGAAAAAGTGCCAATTCTATTCAAATTTATTATGGATGAAATTCAAGCATTTGGAATGGAAGTTAAAGGCATTGCAAAACAATTTGCAATAAGATAATTCAGTTTTAATTGACGTAACTATGAAGATATTATTCGCAATTCTTCTTTTTTATAGTGCCAATAGTAAACCAACCGAGCATAGTTTGGAAGAACTAAACTTTATAAAAGAAGTTAATTTGGCAAGGCAACACCCAAAGGAATATGCCCTATATGTTAAGGAGTATGCCTTGAAATGGGGTACTCCTGAGGAAAAAGCTGATGCCCCCGAAGCAATAGCAGTTCTTGAAAAGATGCCACCACTGCAACCACTAGCAATTTCCAACCAAATACGTCAAGAACTCGAGAATCACAAGGGTGTAGACACCATCGGAAGATGGGTAAATCACGATTGGAAGTGGTTAGTTACTTCTCGTAAATCCGGTGGAGAGAACATCATCATGAGTTGCAAAAACACTTAGCGCAATATGGTCATACGGCACCTGATTGATGCAGGTATCAAAGATCGTGGTCACAGACATAACATCCTTAATCAATCGATTAATTGTATCTCAGTTAGAAGAATCGTCTTCGGGGACGAATCAAAACCCTTCCAGTGCAGAATTTGGTGGATTGAAGAGTACCTAGAATTGTAATTAAATTTAAATGCTAATATGCTGCCTCAATTATTTCGGAACATAGGCTTTTCTTTCGAAGAGCCTGAAATTATTATTTCCAATGATTTTAATAATGCATTAGAAGTAGATTATTCACTTTTTATCCATCCAGCAGAAAAATTATTTATTGGTGCTTTCGACAATAAAGCGATTATCTGTATGAATTCAAAATTGAACATACTGTGGGAATTTGACTTAGAAAAAAAACAATCATTAGTAAGTTTGAAATCTCTGCAAATTCTTCAAAAGAAATTTTTTACAAACCAAGAATCAGTCAATTATGTATTTGACGATAACTTTTGTATGATGGCTAGGGCACTCTGTTTAAGTCATTATGTTATCGAAAGTATAGTATTTAAAATGGAAGGCAATTGGTTACTGAAACAGCAAAATTTTAAATTTAATGGCTTAATTGAATGGTTTTATTTATACCTAACTGAAATACAAATTATAAATAACCAAGAACTGATAACTCATTTTGTAAAGTATAAAGAAGTTTTACATCATTCAATAGCATTTCCGCAACTGAATAATCTAGAAATTGAATATGTACTAAATGGCTTTGTTCATTGCTTTTTTAAAAACACGAACCAGTTTAATTGTCTGATAGCAAAATTGAAAATTAAAAACTAAATTGACTTATAAATTTCTAAATTATTATAGCAGATTGAATAAACCAGTATTGAATAACTAATCTGCTTCCTAACCAAATTTTAAATTAGTTATAATTATAAAAATCCTGGAAATTATTCAAAGTTAAAATATTGATTTTTACATCATTTTTATCGCACCAATCCTTGAAGAAGGCGGGAATGGAAATATCGCCCACACCAGGCAAGAAAATTTCTTTAGCAGTTCCGTGTTCGATTAGTTCTATCAAATTTCTAAAGAACTCCTCCGCCTGAGGATTAATATCTACAGATGGATCTATAGTAATAGATTCTATAACTACGATACTTTTATCGCCTCTTTTGAGAATTTGTATGTCATTATTTGTATAACCTCTTAAGTTAATATTTTTCCAACCTCTATCTCTTAAGCGATTCAGAAACCCACGAATGATATTTATTTGTAGCATATTTTTTAAGTTTAATTAGTTGTTTTATTGAGAATTTTTAGTCCTCAAATCTTGTAAAGATGAAGCAATTATAAAGAGAAATCTTTATCCAAAACACTCATCGTTCTTTTAGGTAAGTGTCGTAGTACTTTCCCCAGTAATTCCAGGGGTACGAATCTTCCGGAGAAGCCATCCAAGATTCAAAGGAAGATCTGTACTTGAAATGGATTGTCTCTATCTCCTCTATAGATTTACCGTTTAATCTGAAATAGGGTTCAAGAAATGAGTCTGAGAAAGTTAGGAACTCTTGGGCAGCCCTATACTCCACCATTGTGTTCTCTCTTACCCATTCTTCTCTGGAGAGTTTACCTTCCAGAGCTTTCTCATAAATCTCCCTAAATTCTCCTGAGTGACCAATGTTGAAAGATTCGAAAAAAAATCCTATCCAAGCTTTCTCGAAGGACATTCCCTTTTTTACCATGATAACTTGCTTCTCAATTGAGAAGCTGGCTTCAGCTGGTTCAGGAGGAGCATCATTGCTCCATCCGATGCCTCTGTCAAAAACTTTCTGAGCATGAGAGCGCAGAGGATCTTTAGCTTCCACTCTCATCTCTGAGCGATCCTTGAGCATTCTTGTGCAATTGTCCTCGGAACAACTTGTCATTAGAAAGACGCAGACGGTTAAAATTAAAGGTTTCATGATAAAGACTTAAAGTCATTTTAAATTGGTAAAGCAACTGATTTTTATATATTATATTCTCCAGCCACCGTTTCGACTATATGTTTATAAATATCTGCTGCCAAAGCTTTGTAGTTATCTTTATCACCGTTGTAATCCTTAAGTAAATCGATATTTTTGAGATAATTGTTCTTTAGATAAATTTTCACGCGCTCAACGCTCATAAAATAGGTTGGGTTCCTGTTGTCATTATTTGCCTCTAAGACATCTTTTATTTCAATTTGCAATTGTGTTAAATCCAATAAGAAAGTGTGGGTAAAAAGAAAATTCTTGTAGGGATTAGAGAAATATACTCCATTATTAACTTTTGTATTTGAATAAAGTTCTAACACAAAAAAGTTCTTCTGTTCATTAAAACCATTATAACGAGTATAATGTTTTTTATCATCAGGAAATTTTCCAGAGTTATCTTTTTCAACAAAGAATACATCTATTTGTAGGTTTTGGAAATCTTTATCGGACAGGTTTTTTAGTGCTTCTATAATTTTTATCATAACTTTAATTTAATGCGTTTTATTTTCGGATTTTTATTATTAAGTTGTCATAAGTACCTTTAACATTATAAGCGTGCGCGCCTAAATTTACTAACTCATTTTGTAAAGCGGTTAAATTAATATCCAAATCCAAACATTCACCTTCTGCTTTGGAGGTTGTATTCAGCCCGATACAGTTTAAAGCATTTTTTGTCGATAGTTCGATACGTTCAAGTAGTAATTTTGGTGTATTGTAGGTTAAGAACATATTATTATTGTTTTTATCTTGTAGTTTCTTTAATATGTCTTCGTAGGAGCAATAGACGTAATAAAAGGAAGTTTCGTAAAGATTTTTGGTGTTCTTAATTTTACCATACTTGTCAAAACCTAAATTAATAGCATCACAATGATTTATCTCTCGATCTTTCGTTTCTAGATCAGTGTAAACCCCACCAGCTTGCATAACAAAGTAATTTTTATTCTGGAAGTAAAGTAGATATTTTAGATTTAAAAGCTCTCTTAAATATTTTTCAGAAGTGCGATTAACTACTTTGCGATAATTATTGACATAATCATAATAATACATTTCGACATACATATTTGACAAATCAGCTAGCGAAGATACTGAACTAAAATCCCAAAGATCTTTATTGCCTTTTCCATAAGTGCCAACACATGATTTATATTTATTATAATGGTGATTAAAAAGTCTGTTAGCTAGTGAATCTTCATAAACTATCCCCACATAAACTGGAACAAATTTTTCAATATTATTGATTCTTAATCGAATTCCGTTAATATATATACCTAACTTTTCCTCTGGGTAGTGCTCTTTTTTACTAGGGTCAAAATCTTTAAAAGGATCTAAAGATAAATTTCCAGCTGTATCAATAACCGGCGGGTGTTTAAAGGTTACTTCCATTTTATCTTATATTAAAGTTTGGTTTATCATTTAAGTTAATATTGATTTCAAAGTTGTACCCTAAATACTTGTCAATAGCTTGCCAATCGGGGAAACGTTCAGTGCCAAAATGAATATGTTCCCCCATAAAATTTCCTGCTCCATGCGATGTTCTATCATCAATCAAATAATGCCCCAAATTCAAATCCTTCCTGTGTGTTAAGATTAATCGCTTTCTGAAAGCTTCGCCAAAGTGTTTTTCTATCCACAATCTTTTTTCCGTATAGCTTTGGGGTACATTCCACATAGCAGCTGATAAGAAATAGGTTTCATAGTTGGGAGCTAATTTATTTATTGTTTCAATTGCCCCAGCTATAGGTTCTAAATTTAAAAAGAAATTAGGTACTCTTCCGCAAACGTCATCTGTTAAAGCTCCTTTTTCTTCATTAGAAATTAAATCCCAGTTGGGAATTTCTACTTTTATTGCCTTTTCAAAATTAGCTACTACGCCATCCATATCAATATATAGTATCTTTTTACTAGGTTTTATTATGCTCATTTTATCGGTTTTAGGTTTAAGTTTGTTTTGTTTATTTCAAATAAACAAAAAAACAGGCAAGCAAAAAATTTCTTGCCTGAAAAAGAAAGGAAAAGAATTGCTAAAAGGACAGTTGAATGTTGATAGAAGGAAAGAATAGGTTTGACATTTTTGGGGAAGCAACTGTGTTGCTGTCGGTGAACCCCTTTATGCATACTTTATCCATGTCTTTGATCGAAATTTCAATTCCATTCTGAATTTGGCAAGGACAAACCTTACCTCATTCAGATGAAAGGGTGCAACTCTTTATCCTATCCTATATTTTTGTTTGATAGTTAAATTCGTCTAAATCTTCTTGAATTTTTTCTATTTGTATTTCTATTTTTTCGATTAATTGATCTCGTTCTTTGGTACTTATTGCAACATCGCTGAAATTATCAGGTGAATTGTATATTCTTTCCTTATTACAATTCAAGTACTTTAATTTCGCAGACACGTTTTTTAATTCTGAAAGACGATATATTTTATCAAATACATCAATGTTTGCTTTCTGAATTTTAGTTTTGATGGTTACCATTTCCTCTATTTTGACGAATAAATCATCCAATAACACATGTGGGTCGTATGGTCTTTCAATACCATCTTCGGTTATGTTGTGTTTGGAGATACGGCTCAAGGTTTCGTTGATTTTACCTTTGAGATTGTTTTTTTCTTTTAAAGCTTTTTTAATATTCATGATTTTTTTGTTTTGATTGTTTAAATTAAATAATTCATTTACAGTAGGTCAAAGAATATTTTTGGAGAAACAAATAAGCTTATTTGTCTTCCTTGTTGACATACCGCTTTTTGTCGAAAGTCAACGCTTAATTATGTAATTTTTTATGTAGCTTTTTATCTCATGAATACCATATTTCATTTTTATTTGCTCGTAATCCCAGTTTTTATCTAATACTTTATCAAATAATAGATAAATCGAAAATTGTATGATTATTGAGGATATAAAAATACAAAATGGTGCACCTTTGTAAACGTAAAAGAAGGTTGCAGTTCCCATAGAAATTAAAAGCAGAAACAGGAAAAAGAACAATTTCGAGGAAACAGCATACAACAAGCATTGCAGTATTAAAATGAGCTTAGCTGAATTAATGGAGCAGTCAGTTAAAATCTCCTTCCATTCCTTGCTTTCGTTTTTGATATCCATTTTTACAGTTTTAAGTAGTTTATTTATTTGTGTTATCTTTCTTAATTCTGAAATCAAAAGTACTATCGGATTGAAGTAAAGTCAAGTTTACTTGGACATACGTTTGTCATCTCGAAAAAATATTTTTCCTTATAACACTTTTGGTGATACTATTTTATGGAAGAATGCTCTTGGCTATTTGAAAATAAAATTAAATCTATTTTTTTACCCAAAGCTGTTGAATAAAAACTTAAGCTCAATAATACAAGAGGCTAAACACCTTGTTTTTGAATTGACAAAAGCGTTCAATTATTAATAGCAGTATTAGGAATTACTTATCGAAATGATGTCAAATCATTGCTTGTTTCACATCAATCAACTTAGCCAAATAAAGATACATTAGATTCCATATTATTTTTTTCTTCAATGCTAAGCGTTAAAAATTATTGGAAATAAAATTAATAATTTTTTCCTATTGCGGATTGGGTTAAACTAATTTGCTGAAAGAAAAAGGCTTCTTTTTACTATGATTACCTTAACTCGCGCAAGCATCTTGCGCATGACTCTTTTTAAACACCAGGACTTTTGTATAGTAAAGCGCAGCAACCTTACCTGCATCAACTAATAAGACGCCTATTGAAAGACAAAACAATTCTTATATTTGATTTAAAATTGAGCCTCATGAAAAATCTTTCCTTACTCCTTTTTATCCTTTTTTTACACTTATTTCCTGCAAAAGCACAGTATGTTACTATACCCGATGCAAATTTTGCAACATGGCTTACACAAGAATATCCAAGTTGTATGAGTGGCAATCAAATGGATACTACATGTGCTTTAATTGTAAATGAAGATACAGTTATTGTGAGTTATTTGAACATTAATGACCTTACAGGAATACAATATTTTGATAGTTTAAAATACTTTAAATGCAACAATAATTTGTTGACTAGTTTGCCAAACTTACCTAGTACATTAACTTTTTTGAATTGTGGTGATAATCAATTATCGAGCCTCCCTGTATTACCAAATTCTTTATTATATTTATATTGCTTTGATAATCAATTGTCGTACCTGCCTACTTTACCAGATAATTTACTGTGGCTATGGTGTAATAACAATATGTTAGAAAGTCTTCCAGAACTACCTGGTTTTTTGATATACTTGGGTTGTGCTAGTAATCAATTAGATAGCTTGCCGCAATTGCCTAGTACTTTAGGGCAGATTTATTGCTATTATAATCAAATAACCCACCTTCCTACTTTGCCAAGCAATTTATTTGATCTAGTATGTAGTGGTAATTTATTAGATAGTCTCCCAACGCTGCCAAACTTACTAGAGCATTTGTCTTGTTTTTCAAATTATTTAACCAATCTTCCTCAATTACCAGCAACTTTAACTAGTTTAGATTGTCAATACAATCAAATAACAAGTCTCCCAGCTTTGCCCAGTCAACTGGTTTCTTTATCATGTAACAATAATCAACTAACATCATTACCCATATTACCGAGCAACTTGGCTGCTTTGTATTGTAATGAAAATCAAATAAGCACCTTGCCAACCTTGCCAAATTCCCTCACAAATATTAACTGTTCCAATAATCAATTAACAAGTCTACCCACTTTACCAATTACACTTCTTACACTTTGGTGTAACAATAATCAATTAACAAGTTTAACACCTTTACCAAGTACACTTATTGAACTTTGGTGTTCCAATAATCAATTAGCAAGTTTGCCTCCGTACCCCCAAATGATGCAGCGCTTTCAAATTGAGTTTAATAATATTTCTTGCCTAAGTTACCTGCCACAAGTACCTGCATCATATGCAAATATCTCCTTTAACCCACTCACTTGCGTTCCCAACCAAACATGGTATAGTTTGGGTTTGCCTTTATGTATTGATAATGACCCCATCAATAACCCCAACAGTTGTGTTGGTGTAAACATTACTGGCAATATTTATACCGACCTTAATAACAATTGCAGCTATGAAAATATTGATTTAGGAACTCATAATATTCCTGTTAAACTATTAGATAGTTTAAACAATGTGGTTGCTCAAGCATACACCTACAATGGAGTTTATGGATTTAATGCACTGCAGCCCGGAGCCTATCAGGTTAAAATTGAATCAGGCCAATTACCTATTTTATTTGGATGCGGGCAAACAAATATGCAAAGTGTAACCTTAGATTCTGTAAACCAAACTATCAGTAATATTAATTTTGCACAAATGTGCGAAGCAGGCTACGATATTAATTTGCAATCGGTGCATGCACAAGGTTTAGTTTTTCCGGGTCAAATACATTATTTGTATACCAATATTTCGAATAACGAAAGCTGGTATAATTTAGATTGCGATTCCAGTATATCAACAGGCACAGTCACTATCGAATTGAGTGGACCAGTTACCTATGTATCGCCTTTGCCAGGAGCT
>CAIKXD010000039.1 GCA_903831265.1 uncultured Bacteroidota bacterium | reverse complement strand
TGTATCGAAATACGAACCTTCCAAAATAGAAGGTCAAGTGGGACGTTTCACTCATTTTACCGATAAGCAAGGCCTGAGCAATAATTTCGTTAGTAGCATCTTAGAGGATAAAAAAGGAAACCTTTGGTTCGGCGCATGGGGCGGTGGCGTCACAAAATACGAACCTTCCAAAATAGAAGGTCAAGTGGGACGTTTTACTCAATTTACCGATCAACAAGGGCTTAGCCATAATGATGTTTATTGCATCATAGAAGATAAATCCAGCAACCTTTGGTTCGGCACTTGGGGCGGTGGAGTTACGAAATACGAACCTTCCAAAATAGAAGGTCAAGTGGGACGTTTTACTCATTTTACAGACCAACAAGGTCTGAGCAATAATGTTGTTTTGAACATCTTAGAAGATAAATCAGGAAACCTTTGGTTCGGCACTAATGGCGGTGGAGTATCGAAATACGATGGGCAGCGTTTTACTCATTTTACAGATCAACAAGGCCTTTGCAATAATGTTGTTTTGAGCATCTTAAAAGATAAATCCGAAAATCTTTGGTTTGGCACATGGGGCGGTGGTGTATCGAAATACGATGGGCAGCGTTTTACTCATTTTACCGACAAACAAGGTCTGAGCCATAATGATGTTAGGAGCATTTTAGAAGACAAATCCGGAAACCTTTGGTTTGGCACTAGGGGTGGTGGGGTCTCGAAATACGAACCTTCCAAAATAGAAGGTCAAGTGGGACGTTTTACTCATTTTACCGACAAGCAAGGCCTGAGCCATAATTTTGTTTGGAGCATCTTAGAGGATAAAATCGGAAACCTTTGGTTCGGAACTAATGGCGGTGGGGTCTCGAAATACGAACCTCCCAAAATAGAAGGTCAAGTGGGACGTTTTACTCAATTTACCGTTAAACAAGGCCTGAGTCATAATGAAGTTTATAGCATCTTAGAAGATAAATCTGGAAACCTTTGGTTCGGCACAGCAGGTGGTGGAGTCTCGAAATACGAGCCTTCCAAAATAGAAGGTCAAGTGGGACGTTTTACTCATTTTAACGACAAACAAGGTCTGAGCCATAATGATGTTAGGAGCATTTTAGAAGACAAATCCGGGAACCTGTGGTTCGGCACTAATGGAGGCGGTGTCTCAAAATACGAACCTTCCAAAATAGAAGGTCAAGTGGGACGTTTTACTCATTTTAACGAACAGCAGGGCTTGAGCAATAATTTTGTTTTGAGCATATTAGAAGATAAATCCGGGAACCTTTGGTTCGGCACTCGTTTTGGTCTTGCAAAATTGAGTATGTCAAGGTTGGTCTTTATTTCTAACAAAGATAAGTCTGGAAAAGTAGATGAAGATCCAATTCTTTTTAAAAATTATCTTTACGAAGATGGTTTTTATGGAATAGGTTGTAATAGTAACAGTATTTGCCAAACCAAAGATGGCACCATATGGATTGGAGCCAATGATAGATTAACCGCATTTCATCCCAAAGGCGACGAAACAGACACCCTGCCACCAAACATTCAGCTCACAAGCATTGCATTATTTAATGAAAATATTCCTTGGGTAAATTTAGAAAATAAAAAAGATACAAGTATTTTACTTGGCAATGGTATGAGCGTAGGTGATTTTGAGTTTGATGGCATTACAAAATGGTACGGACTACCTGAGCACTTAAGTTTGGCCTACAACAACAATTACCTCACTTTTAATTTTATTGGAATAACACAAAAACAAAGTAAAAAAGTAAAATACCACTATAAATTAGAGGGTTTAGATGAAAACTGGAGTGCACTTACTAACCGCACCGAAGCAGCTTATGGCAACTTACCGCAGGGCACTTATACATTTAAAGTAAAAGCCATGAACAGTGAAGGGTTTTGGAGCAAGCCCTTTGAATATACCTTTACAATAAGGCCGCCTTGGTGGAAAACTTGGTGGGCTTATGGGTTGTATTTCATGTCTACAATAAGCAGTGCACTTTATTATATAAAATGGAGAGAAAAGGCACTCAAACAAAGACAAGCTGAATTGGAAAATACTGTGGAGAAAAGGACAGCTGAAGTGGTTGCTGAAAAGAAAGAAGTAGAAAAACAGAAAGCTGTTGTTGAAAAAGAAAAAAAGCGAAGTGATGATTTGCTTCTCAATATTTTACCGCAAGAAGTGGCTGATGAACTAAAGGAAAAAGGAAGTGCAGAAGCACGATTAATAGACGAGGTAACCATTTTGTTTACGGATTTTAAAGGGTTTACCCAACTTTCTGATAAGCTCACACCACAGGAATTGGTGGGAGAAATCAATGAATGTTTTTCTGCATTCGATCACATTATGGGAGAATATGGTGTGGAGAAAATAAAGACAATTGGTGATGCTTATATGGCCGCGGGCGGTTTACCAACCTCAAATACCACACATGCCACTGATGTGCTTTATGCTGCAATTGCTATTCAAAAGTATATGTATGAATACAACTCAAAAAAAGCAGCCGAAGGTAAATTGTTTTTTGAAATCAGAATTGGGGTGCACAGCGGCCCCGTGGTTGCGGGAATTGTTGGAGTGAAAAAATTTGCATACGATATTTGGGGCGATACGGTAAATACCGCCAGCCGAATGGAAAGTAGTGGAGAAGTTGGTAAAATAAATATTAGCGGAGCAACCTATGAGTTAATTAAGGACAAAATTATTTGCACCCATCGTGGGAAAATATTCGCAAAAGGAAAAGGTGAAATAGACATGTACTTTGTGGAAAGTATTTTGTAACTTACTTGGCACATTCAGTAACATTTAGCCGAGTAAATGAAGGAGCCTTTTTTGAAGCCGCACCCAAGGTATCGAAACTAACTAATAAATATCCGACTCATTCATCAAATCCTTGACATCATTGTATTGCAAGTTCTTTACTTGCATGGCCTTGTTTTGTGCTGGTATTTGTGTGTTGCCTATATTAATATTATTATCATCATTGCCATAAGTACTGTTCAAATCTAATACATCATACATGCCATAATTGCCATTGATTTGTTTGCTCTTGCCGAAGTAAAAATTAAGTCCAAAATTTAAAAATCCACCTTGTCTTAACTTGTATTCCTGATAACTATCTCGCTTGATGGCTATCTTCTGTGCGCTTTCTGCAAAGGCTACATACCCTCTACTAAAACCACTCGATAAAAACATGCTAAAATGTGAACTGGCCCTATAAGTGAATGTCATTCCCGTTAATAATTCCCATCTTCGCAATTCTACAGTAGTTCCTTTATTCAAAAATCCTGTATTAAAATCATTTTTAAAACTGTAGGCACTGCCTATAGGTCTTGTAAAAATGCTATAGTAAAAACGCTTACCAATTGGCATATTTAATGACATATTTCTGAGCAACTGCATATTAAAATTTACACCATCTAAGCGTCCATATCTAAAACCAATAATTGGCAAAGCCAATTTTTTTCCGAAAACAAATGTGCGCATAAAGCCTAGGCGATAACTAAATTTTTCATTCACTGTTCGATTGTAAATAAAAACAGTGGCCAACCTACTCCCCTTTCTGGCGCTGGTATATTGGTCAAAAGATGAAAAAGGTGCAATAGCTAAAAAATAGGAATTTTTTCCACCATCGCTGTAAATGCCTTTAAGTGCAACGGATGTTCTTCTAAAAGTACGTGGCTCATTTAAAATAGATGACTCAATGCGCTCTTTGGTAGAATTAATCGTAGTAATTAATTGAAAGCTTTCTATTTTACTACTATCAGTGCTTAGCCAGGTGCAGGTATATAATGGTGCATTTAAACCAATATTACGTTGCGTGAACTGGTAATATCTCCCATCCAATGGTATACTGTCAATACGGGGAATTAATGTTCTGTCAGGAATACCATACCAGCTTATATACAAAGAAGGTTTTATGTAATGCTTTGGAACTTTAGCTTTGTTTTTTTTAATAGTATCATTACCCACAGCAAAGCTTAAAAAAGGGAAAAATACCAACAATAAAATGATGGTATAAAACCGCTTGGCAAAATTAAAACGCTTATTAATTTTCATTAAATTTAGTGTTGTGGTCATAAAACAATGTTAGTTTTTGTCTTTTAATTGTTTTAATAATTCACGTTTAAAATCTTCTTCTGCTTTTATTAACAAAGCTACTTTCTTTATGGGTAAACTCTGTTTAAATCTTGCGTAGTATTGTTTCTGCAAATTGGCTTCGTTTACTTTAAAATCTGTTTCGTTCTCAATAAATAATTCAGATTCTTGATCAGTCATGGTTTCGGGTGTCAACTTCCTATTTTCCTTTCTGCGAGACTTTCTTAAAGCTTCCAACTTATCCTGATACTCGTTATACACTGGCCAAAAAAGCTGTGCTTCTTTACTGTTTAAGCTTAATTCTTTAGTGATGAACGCAACTCTAAAAGAAGCAATCTGTTCTTTTTTATCTGCTTTTGTTTGCGCAGTAGCAAAGCCACCAATCGCAATCATAACAGTAATTATTAAATATTTATATATGGTGTTCATTGTTGGTATTTTATATTTCTTCGGCTATATCTTCTACAGTGATGTTGTTTTCAATTAAGTACTCTGTAATTTCAACCTTCACCTGCATTTGTTCAGTGTTGCTTGCTATATCAATTTGCTCAGGTTGATCTATTTCTTCAATCAACATACTTTCATCATATTCGTGTAAGTCTTCAGTAGCAGCAGTGATAGTACTTTTACTCATTGTGTTCATGGCCAACTGCGTTTTATTTGAATTTTCAAACAAACGCAAATAAAATACCATTACTACCAAAATAACAATAGCAGCTGCAACCAATGCAAGTCGATATTGCGGTAATTGTGGCAACCAATATACTTTTGGCTCTTTTTTCTCTTGATATAATCTATCTTGAATTTTTAATGGCAGGTTTTCAAAATAACCTTCTGGCACTCCTAAATTACTTTGTATTGGCGCAATTCCCACTTTTTGTTCCACTTGCAAAGCCACTTGCTCAAAATAATTCTCTGGCACCCCAAAAGGACTTTGCTTAGCAATCAAGGCATGCTGTGTAATCGTTTCAGGTAAAGTTTCAAAATATAAATGAGGAACTACAAAATCAGTCGCAACTTTTACAAATGGATGATTCAACACCGCTGCATGCATCTTTTCAAAATAACCAGCAGGCAACACAAAACTTTCTTCAATACCCAATTTAGGAATAGCAGCAAGCCTTGGGGCAATTTGCCTCAAATCTTCATGATTGCTATTATATTTATTAGGTTTCATTTTGTTGTTGTGTTTATGATACTTTTAAATTAAAAAGGTTTAATAGGCCAAAACATATTCCTCAATTTTTTTTACAGCAATATGGTAAGATGCTTTTAATGCACCCACCGAAGTACCCAATATTTCGCTCATATCCTCATATTTCATTTCTTCAAAATACTTCATATTAAATACCAAGCGCTGCTTTTCGGGCAATTTCAAAATGGCCTTTTGTAAACGCAATTGTATTTCATCGCCTTTAAAGTATTGATCAGATTCTAAACTTTGTGACAGTTTATATTCCACATCCACCATTGGTATAAAAAACTTGGTTCTTTTCTTCTTTAAAAAAGTCAACGACTCATTAGTTGCAATGCGGTAGAGCCAGGTATATAATTGTGAATCTTCCTTGAAACCATCCAAGTGATGCCACATTTTAATAAAAGTATTTTGTAGCACATCATCTGTATCATCATGGCTGATGACCATTCTTCTAATAATGCTGTAGAGTTTCTTTTGGTATTTTTTAATAATCAAATTAAAGGCAAAGTTTTTCGAACTTTCCTCTTTAAACATCACCAACAACTCTTTATCACTGTATTCTTGCATAAATTACAATTTGTAAGCAAAAATTAAAGCAATAAAGATATTGTAAATTCTTATGCTTTTTTTCTTGCGATTACTTTAAGCGCGGCATCAACAATATTATTACTGCTTAAACCGTACTTAATCATTAATTGCTCAGGGGTACCACTTTCTCCAAACGAATCATTAACACCAACATACTCCAAAGGTGCAGGATAATTGCGTGTTAATGCCTGTGCTACGCTGTCTCCCAAACCTCCATTGTACTGATGCTCTTCGGCACTTACAGCACATCCTGTTTTCTTAACCGAAGCTATGACTGCTTCCAAGTCAAAAGGTTTAATCGTATGTATATTTATTATTTCTGCATCAATTCCTTTTTCCTTCAAAACCTCTTGTGCAATAAGCGCTTGCCATACTAAATGACCTGTAGCAAAAATACTTACATCCTTCCCTTCACACAGCGTTAATGCCTTTCCAATTTCAAATTTCTGATCGGCTGGAATAAAATTTGGCACCACCGGACGACCAAATCGCAAATAAACAGGACCATCATAGTCAGCAATAGCAATGGTAGCTGCCTTTGTTTGGTTATAATCACAAGGATTAATTACCACCATTCCGGGCAACATTTTCATTAAACCTAAATCTTCTAATATTTGATGTGTAGCACCATCTTCGCCTAAAGTAAGGCCAGCGTGCGAAGCACATATTTTTACATTTTTACCCGAGTAGGCAATACTTTGTCTAATTTGATCATAAACCCTGCCAGTAGAAAAGTTAGCAAAAGTTCCAGTAAATGGTATTTTTCCACCAATGGTTAAGCCTGCTGCAATACCCATCATATTTGCTTCTGCAATACCAACTTGTATAAACCTATCAGGAAATTCTTTAGCAAAAGCATCCATTTTAAGTGAGCCAGTAAGGTCGGCACATAAAGCCACCACATTAGGATTGGTTTTTCCTAACTCCAATAAACCGGCACCAAAGCCCGAACGCGTATCTTTTTTATCTAAAACAGGAAATAAAGGCATAGCAAATAATTTTTGCCAAAAGTATAAAAATCAAACATTGAGTTATTGGTAAATTGCTAACAAAATAGCTCCTATTAGTAAACTTAATAATATGACATATTTGGGCAAATCCTTAGCGTTGAAAAAACGCTAAGGTCGGGCTATTCACTCCCGCATGGCGGGATTGCTTCTATCCCTTTTGCAGTGCGGGTGTTAATTTTTAATGTTTCATTTCAAAAAATTGAATAGTATTAATTTAATGTGTTTCTTACATTTTTAATTTAATTGGTACATATTTTAAGTCTCGATTCTTATATAGTTTCTAACAAACAAAAAAACAAATCGTTGAAGGAATTCAATTTGAGATTGAGAATAGCTTATTTTAAGATTAGTGAGTAATAAAAAAGGAATCACTACAGTTTTTTAGCCATTTAAATAAGTCACTATGACTGCCTCAGATTGTTTATATCAGTAAGGCAAACAATTTTAATCAATTCAACTTTCATTAAAAAATTGTCATAAAATCTGTACAATTTCAAAATTAAACGTCTGCAATTTCAAAATTACTATTGTGCAATTTCAAAATTGAATGTATGCTAATTCAAAATTTAAATGCTGTAATTTCAAAATTAATGCTTATTTTTGCGTGTTAATTTTTTGATAAAAATGAGTGCTGTTAAAAGAACAATTGAATCGTCCATTAAGTATTACGCCAAAAAATATCCAGTTTTGGCGGTCACTGGACCAAGGCAATCGGGTAAAACCACTATGCTAAAGACCATGTTTCCTAAGTATACTTACATTAGTTTAGAAAACCCCGATTTGCGCGAATTTGCTACTACTGATCCTAATGGATTCTTTAAATACTATTCGGGCAATTTAATACTCGATGAAATACAACAAACACCAGCTCTTTTTTCATACATTCAAACACTTGTAGATGCTTCAGGAAAGATGGGACAATTTATCTTATCCGGTTCACAAAATTTTCATTTGATGCAGCATATTACGCAAAGTCTAGCTGGCAGAGTAGCATTATTTAAGTTACTTCCATTTGATTTTGATGAGTTGCAGCAGGCTAATTTACTACCTGACAATTATGAAGAAATTCTCGTAAAGGGCTGCTATCCTGCTATTTTTGATAGAGAAATAAGTTCAAAAGTTTTTTATGCCAATTATCTTCAAACCTATGTAGAAAAAGATCTTAAGCAATTAATTGATGTGAGAGATTTAAGACAATTTAGAAATTTTATTAGTTTATGCGCTGCTCGAAGTGGGCAATTAGTTAATTTAAATTCATTGGGTAATGAATGCGGTATATCGCAGCCCACCGCTAAGGCTTGGCTTTCGGTTTTAGAAAGCAGTTATATTGTTTTTTTGCTGCAGCCCTACCATGTTAACTTTAATAAACGCATTGTAAAAACGCCTGAACTCTATTTTTACGATACTGGTCTTTTATGCCATTTACTTAAAATAACCAACCCCCAATCCATACAGCTTCACCCATTAAAAGGCAGTTTATTCGAAAATTTAATTGTGGCAGAGGCATTCAAACAAAATGATCATAAATACCTTCATGCCGATTTTTGTTTTTGGAGAGACGCTTCAGGAAATGAAGTTGATTTGCTTGTAGAGCACAATGACAAATTAAGCATAGTTGAAATTAAAGCTTCGTCAACCATTAAAAACGAGCATTTTAAAGGCCTAAATTATTTTGGTGCTTTAGAAGGAAGTAATGTAAAAAGTAAAAACTTAATTTATACAGGAGCTCTTAATCAGAAAAGAAGTCAACTTAATGTGGTTTCTTGGAGAGAAACAGGAGCTATTTTGAAGTAGTATTGACGCTTTGGGGGTAATTTTTTATTTATATGCTGTGTTGAGCACTCATAAGTTTAATTGAAAACTCCTACACCTTATTGAGATTAATTGGTTCCTAACTTGTCAATATTCACTTTGTAATCATACCCTTCAATTAATAATACATCATCTTTTACTGAAATAGTGATATTTTCTGAAGTAGATAAACGCGAATAAACTGCTTCAAAAGTAAGTGTCATTTCGCCATTTAAATGATGATTTTTATCAGTAATGGATGAGCTTGCAGTAATAAATTTTACTTCATTTAGTTTGCCATGCAATTCAAGATTTTGTTTAAGCAGGGCAATAATATCTGTTTTGGTAACATTATCAGTAAAAAAAGTGGCAGCTTTATCAAAATTTTTCTTGCTCACTTCTTTGTAAAATTTCCCTACAAAGGTTTGTCCTAATTTCACATGCTCTTTATTGTTCTCGTATAATTTACCACTAGAGCATGAATAGAGTGTGGTTAAACTTAAAAAAATAGCAAAAAATGAAAAACTTTTTATCATAAAGATTGAATATAAGCTATATTTGATTTTTGGTTGATACAAATGTAAAAAAAGGTTTTAACAACACTTAAAACTTATGCTTTGTGTGAACTGAAAAAATAATTAATTTCACTCAAGAAATCTTTAAAAATGAAAAAAATAGCTGTATTAACATCGGGAGGCGATTCACCCGGAATGAATGCCTGCATTCGCGCAGTGGTGCGCACTTCCATTTATCATAAACTAAGTATTATTGGTATAAAACGTGGGTACGATGGTTTAATTGAAGGTGATTTTATTGCTTTGGAATCAAAATCGGTAAGTAATATCATGCAACGAGGTGGCACCATGTTAAAAACAGCTCGCAGCAAGCGTTTTGTTACAAAGGAAGGTATGCAAGAAGCCTATTACAATTTAAAAAAACATGATGTGGAGGGTTTGATTGTGATTGGT
>CAIKXD010000038.1 GCA_903831265.1 uncultured Bacteroidota bacterium | reverse complement strand
ATTCAGAAAAAACCTTAATCCTCGTTTTGCCTTTAAAATGAATGCTTTTTATGGTAATTTAGAGGCTTTTGACTCTGAAAGCGGTAATTTATATCAGCGAAAGAGAAATCTAACATTTAGCTCGAGAATCATTGATTTTTCGGGACAGTTTGAGTTCAACTTTCTGCCTTATACCGTGGGTGATGATGAAACTCCATTTTCTCCTTATCTGTTTACAGGATTGTCACTTTTTAATTTCAGCCCTAAAGGCTTACTAAACGGACAGTGGGTTAATTTGAAAGAATATAGTACCGAAGGTCAAGGCTTGATACCTGGCAAAAAAAACTACTCCAACACCCAGGTTGCCTTGCCGTTTGGAGGAGGCATAAAAATTTCTTTGTCTAAAAAAATTGGTTTATCATTGGAGTGGGGTTTACGGAAAACATTTACTGACTACCTTGATGATGTTAGCACAACATATGCCTCACCTGAAATACTGAAAATGGTTTCCGGTTCAAACGGGGTTAAGGTCTCTAATCCAAATGCCGCTGCAGGAGATCCCGATTTCGATATAACTGGTTATCAGAGAGGCAATTCTAAAAGGAAGGATTTTTATTCTTTTGGTGGTATAATACTTACATTTCGGTTTGGAAGCGAGAATAAATGTTATTTTAAATCAAAATGATATTATTCCTCGATATTATTTACTTTTGCATGATTTTAGTGATTAAAGATGAGTTTTAAAGAAAAAATAAATCCCGCCAAATTGCCCCAGCATGTGGCCATTATCATGGATGGAAACGGACGGTGGGCCAAACAGAAGGGTAAATTCAGAATTTTCGGTCATACCAATGGTGTAAAGGCAGTGCGCGATGCAGTGGAAGGGGCAGCCGAAGCCGGAATAAAATACCTTACTTTATATGCCTTCTCGACCGAAAACTGGAACAGGCCCAAGCTTGAAGTGAATGCCCTTATGGAATTGTTGGTTAATACCATACACAAGGAGACAGAAACACTAATGAAAAATAATATACGTCTTGTTGCAATTGGTGATTTGGAAAATCTGCCAAAAAAATGTTATAAAGAGCTTCAAGAGGCAATTTCTAAAACGTCGGGGAACAGCCGTATGACCCTCAATTTGGCATTAAATTACAGCTCTCGATGGGAAATTGTGGCTGCAGTAAAAAAAATTGCGTCTCAAATAAAATCCGGTGAATTGGAACCGGAAGATATTGATGAGTCAAAATTTGTTTCTCAATTATGTACGAGTGATATGCCTGACCCGGAACTTTTGATAAGGACAAGTGGTGAGCACAGAATAAGTAATTTTTTGATGTGGCAGATTTCGTATTCTGAATTGTATTTTACAGAAAAACTTTGGCCGGATTTCAGGAGGGAAGATTTGTTTGAGGCATTGGTGAATTTTCAGTCACGCGAGCGCAGGTTTGGTATGACAAGTGAGCAGTTAGAGTCGAAATGACTCCATAATTTTCAATTAAAATAGTTAATGATTCCTTTTTTAAAGAATACCTTTTTATTGCTTTTTTTCTTTCTAT
>CAIKXD010000037.1 GCA_903831265.1 uncultured Bacteroidota bacterium | reverse complement strand
TTTTACAAACACAATTTCATTCGAGTTATTTGGATTGAAGCACGGTGAATGTTTTTGTTTAGGCATTTGCTTTATTATACTAATGCCTATTCCCTCTTGTTTAGGAAAGTTTTCACAAGATGAGTTACATAAAACTATTTTATCTTTTTTGCAGGTTTGAAAAAAAAAACAAAACAGGGCAAGAAGCCCTGTTATCAAATATGGTTTTAGAATATGGGTCATTTTAAAATTGATAATTTCTGTGAAATTATTCCTTCAGTTGTTTTAATGTTACAAATATAGATACCCGCATTCAAATTTTCCAATTGTAATTCAATAGCCTGGTGGCCGTCCGTTGCAATTTGTGTTGCTTGTGAATAAACGATTTTTCCAGTAATATCAGTTATTTCAACACTAAATGCCGTGCTTTTTAGAAGCGTAAACATTACGGTAAAATTCCCATTTGATGGGTTAGGAATTAATCGTACAAAATTTTTATCAATTGATATATCTTTAATTCCAGTAGCCATTGGGTCCTCAGAGTAGACTGTCAATGCAAAATTGCTACTCCCATTTAAATCATATGGAAACCACTTGTTTACACTGCCACCTGTTATGGAAGTTTTAAAATTAAAAATAAAACCCCTCATTTGCGCTGCTGTTTGACTCCAACTAATTAATGGAGAATTAACTTCAGTTAATACAGGGTTACTTCCACCCCATAGTGTTGAACTAGAATTTCTGTTCCACACATCTAAAATAGTTCTTCCACTTGGTTGTGTAATGTTAAAATTAGCATCAATTCGATAAATGTCACCTATATATGTTCCAGCTGCCAAACCATTAAATGAATTCGGCAAAACAATTTGTACATTTGACTGAATTTTTGTATTGCTCGAATTTGCAATAGACATATTATAATGTTTAACTTCAAATCTAGGCCATCGAATACCTTGTAATGTTGCACCTGCATTTATTCTACCAAATCCATTGTCATTATCATAACCTGTAGTTCCAACATCTGTTGCAAAACGCTGTAATAAATTTTCAACATCTTCTGGAGCAAGATTGTTAGGTGCATTGCTTGGCGAATTAATATAACTTAGCATCAATCCAGCAACTCCTGATGCATGTGGAGCTGAAAAGGATGTTCCATTAAAGTCAAATGTATATGTACCGTTATTAGTTCCGTCTGTTGTGGCGTAAATTTCTTTTACCCCAGGTGCAATAAAATCTAAAGAGTTGCCGGTTGTAGAAAAAGAAGCTTTACTTCCTGTTTGGTCATTAGCACCTACTTTTAGCACCCATTCATCACGCGCACTCGCTGGATAAAGAACCGAACTAGAGCCAGTATTACCTGATGAAACCGATAACACAACTTTATTTTTATACGAATATCGAATTGCATCCTTTAATGCAGTACCCATCACAGTACTACTCCAACTATGATTCATAACATTTAAAGAATAACCATATGTTCCGTTGAATGAGGTTGCACCTTCAGTAATTGCATCAGCAATACTTGATTCCTTAATAAAAGTTTGGGTACCCGATTGTGTGCCAGGAGGTGTTTCAGTTATTTTCATCGCATATAAATCAACACCCCATTGATTAATAGCTCCGTTTCCTCCTGCAATACCAGCAACACCCATATCATTATTTCTAATTGCTCCAATAATTCCTGCGCATGCACTACCATGACCATCAACATCCATAGTTGTAGAACTTGAGGCTGCTACGTTTTTGACCCAGTCCCATCCACCCTTAACCCGGCTTTGACTCCAACTACCTGAATTATCTTGGCTAAAGTCTTCATGATCCCAATTAATTCCTTCATCATAAACACCAACTTTTACAATATCTCTTCCAACTGTTAAGTCCCAGGCTGGATTAATATTTATATTGGCATTTGGAAACAAGCTTGAAGGATACAATCCTGATTGATCTTCTGCCACAAATTTAGTATCATTAGGCAATGCGGTTAATAAATAAATGTAATTTGGATGTGCATATTCAATTATTGTTAGAAGTGTGTTAAGTGTATCTAATGCTTCATCATAGCTCATGCCTGCACTATCGTTCCATTCGATTAGGAAAGTTGACCAAAATTTCGGAATTTCCATTGTTTCACCGATTCTAGTTATAGTTGTAGTTTCAGCCGTGGTCATATTATGATGTATTTTCTTGATTTTAAGATTTGCAATTTCCGATTTGAAGTACCCACTGTCAATAATAATTTGTAAGGCCATAGGATTAATAAAATCAGAAATAATTCCAGATTGGATGTTTCGATTGTCAACAACGCTTGTATTTACTAGGTCAGGATGGAATTTAACTATAATTTGATTTCTGATATACATAGGATTTCCTTCACCATCTCTCACAATGTTATCAAGGATTGGATTTTGAGCAAATGCAATACTGTGTATAGCCAGTAAAATTGTTAGTGCTAATATTTTATTTAAATTTTTCATTTTGTTTTTCTTATAAATTTGATTTTTGCAAAAGTGCTTTAATTAACCTCTAAGATATTTTGCGATTCAAGAGGAGCCGATTGGTTTTTTAAATAAACCTGTAGTTGTCAAGGTGGACTTCTATCTAGTAACATAACGGTTTTCAATATTGTATTATAATTAATCTCTGTTTTCAGTTTTTATATTAATGCAAATACATGCATTTGCTCTCATTATCTTCTAAAGTATTGCGTTTGTCTTTAGTAAAATCATTAATGCAATAAGCTTATAATAAATAACATAAAAAAGCGTAGAACTACGTAAAATATTTACGTAATTCTACGTACGCAAAATAGGACATATTTATACAATCAACTAACTGTTAAATAGTTTACTTAA
>CAIKXD010000036.1 GCA_903831265.1 uncultured Bacteroidota bacterium | reverse complement strand
TTACTGATTAATTCTCTAAATTCACCCTTTTATTTATAAAACATAAAAAAAAGCCTCAACTATGTGAGGCTTTTTGTCAATGTTTTTGTCAGTAATATGACTTATATTGCTGATTATCAGCGCTATTTGTAGTCCGTAGGGAACTTACTTTTCATTTTTAGCTTACCGCAAATTGCCCTAGCTTAACCTTCGCTAAAGCCCTAATAACAAGCATCTTCTGAATTTACTTAATTTTTGTCGTAAAGTTAGATTAATTGAGAAAAATATTTTTTGTATCCACCTCTGTATCCAATTTTTACCCTTTTTTTAACTATATTTGCATTAGTTAAATTATTGAAATCCGTTATTTTTAAAAAACATCAAAATGATCACCATCAATTATTACCTCAAAGGGGCCATGTCCGATGACAAAGTAAAACAACTTGTCAAATCAAAAACACAAGGGATTGCCGAAATGCTCAACCAACCCTTGCAATTGTATTTGATGATTTCTGGGGCCGGAAAACGCATTCAGATTTATACCCAAAAAAGAATATCGCAATACGAATGGGATAAACACAAACAAAGAATAGACACACGAAAAAATAAACTAACCGGCGAGGCCATCAACGATTGGTTGCATTCTATAGAGCAGTCGATGCTGAAGAAATTTGCGCTCTATGAAAACGAGGGAATGACCTTGCAGCTCGATGACATTCGGGACATGGTACAAACCCGTGCGCCCATTATTATTAACAATGCCACCAGCAGCATGGAGCAATACTTTAAGCGTTTTATCCAAGAACATAAAACAGGCCAAGGCTATTCCAAAAAACACAGAACCGTTCAAAACTACAATGCGTTTTTTACCCACTTAAAGAAGTTTTCGATTGCCAGGCGCATACCGCTGATCATGGACAATTTCACCAAAGCCTTTTTAATTAAATTTAAGGATTACCTGAGTGCCGAAGTAAAGCTGGGCGATAACACGGTTTCTAAATACATTAAAACCGCTAAAACCTTTGTGCGGTTTTACATCAACGAAGGTCTGATAAAACCATTTCCCATTGCCGAGGTTAAATCGACTGAAAAGGACGGAGAGATTTATATCATCACCTTGAAACAGCTCATTGCCTTGCAGAATTACAAAATAGATAACAAACGCTTGGACGGGTGCAGAGATCTGTTTTGCTTTCAGTGTTGGACAGGGCAGCGTTTTAGTGACATAGAAACGTTTAAAATCTATGACATAAAGACCAACCAAGATGGCGACAAAACTTGGGACCTGTACACCAAAAAAACCGGTGAAAATATTAAAGTGCCCATTGTAGAATATGCCCTAAATATATTAGACAAATATGCAGACAGTGAATTTCATTTGCCATTAATATCACTTCAAAAGCAGAACCAGAATTTAAAAGAATTGGGCGAGCTGGTAAGCAAGGGCAATGAAGGTCAGGCCAAGATAGAGGGTTTTGATACGATGACTAAAATTGTTGAATACCACGATGGTATTAGAAAAGAAACCTATGTGCCGTTTTTTAATTTATTGACCACCCACGTTGCCCGAAAATCATACATCACCAATAGCCTCATCATTGGCATCCCTGAGCGGGTGGTAAAAGAAGTATCGGGTCACAAATCCGAGAAAGATTTTAGACGTTATGTGAACCTGGCCAGCAGTTATAAGGACGAGGTAATTAGACGATCTTACAGCACAGAAAACATCGCCAAATTTATTAAATAATTTTTATGTGTTGTACAAATGTACAACACACTCTCCTATTGCCTTAAAGCTTAGCATCGCTGCTAAGCGGTGGCGGTATTTACTATAAAAAAGAGGTGTTTTTAAGTGGTTCTTTAGACATGGCCGATTAGAAGCGATGGGGACCGATTAGGAGCGATTGGTATCGATGCTAGTCGATTTTATGCGATTCCCATTCGACATGAAAAAACAAGGGAATTCTAATTCAATCGAGCTATTAATTAGTATTACAGATTAACGAAATATTTTAACATCGTCAATTAAACAAAGTACTAGTATATGAAACCCAAACCTTCCGATATCACCAACAACCATTTTACCAATCATTGAATCATTTAATTCAAATGGGCAAACATAATTATAGTCAACATATTCACCAGGTAATTCCATAACTTCGACATCCACTCTAAACACGCCTTTAACTTTTGATATTTGGCCTTTAATGCCTTGTATTTTATATTCTTTCCAATCTCTTTCGGGTAGTTCAATTTTTACAGGATTCATTTATTTTATTTTTAAGTTTTTAACAATATTATTTTTTGAGTTTCGATTATCTTGTATGCTCCCCTTGTTGAGCACGTTGTAAAAATAAACATTTTCGTTAAATCTGGATGATGGTCGTATTAAATTCAAAAAAGGAGCTTTATACAAGGGCGATTTGAAGAGATGATGAGCGATAGTAAAACTGCTATTACCAATTTAATTCCATCAACAATAATTAGGATTTGAATGTCTAGTCGTTTAGTTTTGTTTGGATATGAAAAACACAGTAAAAATAATTCTTGCACTTCTGCTATTGATATGTCTCTTCGACATGCCTTACGGCTACTATCAATTTGTGAGATTAGCCGCACTTGTAGGATTTGCTATGTTGGCATATCTAGCAAACAATGATAAAAAGAATACAGAAGTAATCATCTATATTGGCTTAGCCATTCTATTTCAACCCTTCTTAAAAATTGCGCTAGGTAGAAGCATTTGGAACATCGTAGATTTAGCTATTGCTGTTGGATTACTATTATCAATATTTATAAATAAAGACAATGAAAATTCTAAAAATTGAAGACTTGCAGGATTTCATTAAAAAGCATCCGCTTGTTAGTGATTTCGATCCACTTGCTTATAAAACAGAACAACAGCGGCAAGCAAGTTTCTATTTCGACCTCCTCGAAAATTTATCACATTACCCCTATTGTGCGGTTGCAATCACTGAACTTAAAAGCATCCTTAAAAACAACCTTACACTGGATCAAAAAGCAGTGGCGGACTGGATTTACAACCACTACCCCTATTTTGATGAACACCTCGTGCTATTTGGTGTAGATTATTTGGAAAATGAATCTGCAACAGATGGCAACATCGATTTGAGAGATGGCACTTGTTTAGAAAAGGAACCATTTCTACCAATCATTCAATTTTGGAATTGTATGTGGCTATTGTATTATTCAGAGTATAATAAAGCCTTTGAAGAAAGAACAGAACCCGACCCTAATGATTACTATTATGTAGCACCCGACCCAAATAGATTGTCAGATATAGATACTATAAAATCTTACCTACAACTATAAATACTATTTACATGACAGACACAGAAATAAGCCACATTATTATAGAATTCCAAAGCCTTGGCATTAACAATGTTTACGAAGTGGCCAACCTACAATATTGGTTATCAAAATACGAAGCATTGTATGAAAGCTTAATAGAAATGAGGGAAATAGAGTTTAACACTGATGGCTATTGCAACTTAGATTTATTGACCGATTCAGAAAGGCCCCTTTTTTAGGTTTTATCGCGAAATAAATAGAATTGTAGAAGAATCAAAATACGACAGCTATTGCCAAGCAGAAATGACACAATACCATTTAATAAAAGGCGATAACAGCAAATTGAAAGCATGGCTAAAAAGGAATTATCAATTAGGAATAGAAACATTATGTGCGTATTGGTATCATTTGGACGAGCAAGGCAAAACGACAGGACCGAATTTAATGGTGATGCAGCATTCTTACCCAGAAATGGAAATTTTTGCAGATCGCAAAGATTTTTCTAACATGCTGGCGTATATGCTGGTTTGTTGGGATCTCTTCTTCGAGCAGAAAATTATTCCCGAACAATTGAAAGCCTATTGGAAGGCACAAGAAGCGCTTTCCAAAGAAGGTAATAGCCAAATTCCCAAGGAGTTGTTGTAAAAATAGCTAATTAAGGACTTTCAACTTAGAACGCTTCTGTTACAACTAAATAGAAATGCTTTGAATCGATATTGGGCAATTAAACATTATTGTTCCTGTACAGAAAAATTAGATTATTATTGAAAATGAAAAGAATTGTAATTGAAACCGATTTTCATGCTGGTGATAAACTAGTATTTGCCTGCCCATTTTGCAACACAACTGTTATAGATGACAATCTAATGAATGATGACAATGAATATGGAATTATTGAATGCCCGCATACATTATTTTGGGCAGTTAATGAATATTTAGAATACCAATCCCCACAAATGAAGAAGATATTAAAAGGGTATGACGAATCAGATATTGAAGATTTAAATATTTATTTCGAGGGAGGACTATTAGAAAAAAAGAATTTAGACAACATTGTTATTTACGAATTATGCGACAGTAGCATAAGTCCGTTTAACAATGGCGATACCGTTTATTTTGGATTTGTAAATAAATAATCCATTTAGAATAAAACTAAATA
>CAIKXD010000035.1 GCA_903831265.1 uncultured Bacteroidota bacterium | reverse complement strand
TTTTATTGTATGTACAACCTCACTTTTCTCTGGTTCAACTTCATAGTCGTCAAAGGTAAAGTCTAATATACCAATACAATAAACGGCTTTCAAATTATAGTTCCATTCTCCTTTTTCAGCTTGCTCTCTGATAGGAAATGTTGAATAATAAATGGTTCTTTCCTTGAAATAATTTTGCTTTGCTTTTTGAAGTTCAACTATAAATTTCTCACCTTTTTCATTTTCACAATAAATGTCGTAAATTGCTTTGCGGTCGAGATCGGTTTGACCAAGTTGCTCATTATTTTTGAAAGTTAAGTCAACAATTTTGTCAGTTTGAGGCAAAAGTGCATTCAAGAAGTCGATAAGTAAGGGTTTACTTGCTTCTTCTCCGAATATTTTTTTAAAACCGAAGTCGGTAAAGGGGTTTAAATATTTTGCTTTCATTTTATGGTTCGACATCTATTGCTTTAACACCCCAAATTTACAAATATTTTTTGAGTTAATATCAATGTGATTTGTTTTGAAAGGCTGTGGTGCATTGTGCCTAATACCGATTATACTTTCAATTTAGTCCAATTGCGGCCAAGCCTTATTGTACTAGTTTCAAGTTGTATCGGCATAAACCATTGTAAATTTATTAAACAGCTTTGAGCTAATTAATAAATAAAATTGGTATTACTATACGGTATCGGAAATAGTGAGATTAGTTGAACCACAAACGCAACTCTATAGACATTATACAAGAGGTTGAAGAACCTGATTTATAATTGGTAGAGTTTATCAATTGCGCTACAACAACTTCTCCGTGGGCATTATACAAAAAACGGATTGGACTAATTACAGCTAAGTAAGATTATAATTGCTGAATGCGATAATATTTGGCAAAAAAATATTTAAGTTCTTGTAGATTCGTTTTTTAATTATATTTGTTTTTTAAAAATAAATCAATTCTTCAAAAATCAACAAATGAAAAAAATCTACCTTTTGAGTTTGGCAAGTATTCTCGCGTTGGGATTACATGCTCAAAACGCATCATTAAACCCAAAAATGACACAGGTGTATCAAAAAAAAATTGCACCTCAAAACACCCCAACCCAAGTTAATACAGAAGCCTCTTCTGTTTCAAACAATTCAAGAGCGGTAATTTGGTCAGAAGATTTTGGCACAACTGCCAACGGTGGTATACCTACCAATTGGACAGCAGGCGGAGCAAATCCAGGTTGGAAAAAATCTTTTGATGGTAGTAACGGACCTTTTTCTGGTGGATCGCCTACATTTGCTTCAACTACGTTTGGCAATGGAGCTTTGATTTATGATGCTGACTCTATTAATAATTCTCTTAACCCACAACCAACGCCCCCAACAGGTGCAGGTTATGGACCATTAACTGGCAGTATTACTTCAAACGATATTGATTTAACTGGTCAAACTAATATCAAATTAGAATTTCAACAATTGTTCAGATATTGCTGTAATTTAAGTGAAATTTTCTTAACTGTTTCTGTAAGCGGTAATGGTGGTGCAAGCTGGACTGACTTTGATGTAAAAGGTAACACAACGGTTAACAACACTCCTCTAAATCCTACCAATATTTCTCTTAACATTAGTGCAGTTGCTGGTAACTCACCAAATGCCAGAATTAAATTTACCTTTGAATCTTCAACAGGAGTTTACTATTGGCAAGTTGATGATATCGCAATCGTTGAAGGTGCTCAAAATGATATCGTTTTAGAGAAAGACTACACCGACTTTTTATACAAAGATGGTGGATACTATGGTCAAACTCCTTTGAGTCAAGTAAGTGCAGTTGGTTATAGAGCAGCTATCATTAACAATGGTGGTGTTCCGCAAACTAATGTTAAGTTAGATGTAAATATCACAGGTGCAGCAACTGCAACTGTTCAAAGCAACATTTTAACTTCAATGCCAGTTTTAGTAAGAGATACCTTATTAATTGAAAACACAACAGGTTTTACGCCAACAACTATAGGTACTTACAACGTAAATTTTAGCGTTAGCCAAGACCAAACAGATAGTTTTCCTACTAATAATTCTGCCATCAGAAAGTTTTTAGTAACCGACACAATTTATGCACGTGATTTTAACACTACTACTACTGCAACAACTTCATTAATTAGCACATCAGATTACATAGGTGGTGATGTTGATGGGGCAATGTTAGCGAATCTTTACGATTTTCCAGTTGCTACGGAAATTAGATCGGCTTCTGCGTTTATTGCAGTAAGTACTACCATAGGCACTAATTTTGACTTTGTATTATTCGAAAACACAGCTACTGATTTAGTTGAAGTTGCTACTACAGCAATTTATGATGTTGATGCTACAAACAAAAGAAACAAATGGGTTACATTGCCTTTTATTGGTGGTCCATTTTATACTGATGCCGACAAATCTTACTATATAGCAATTAGATGTTTTGGGCAAAGTACAACATCAAGTATTAATTTATTAAGCGATTTATCACTTGAAAATTTACAACCAATAGGAACCACTGCATTATTTATTACAGCTTGGGGTGGTGTGGCAAGTGCATCACCATTATTAAGATTAAATGTTGAGTCGTTAACAGCTTCTAATGCTGAACTTTCAAATGATCAAATTTCTGTTTCACAAAACAGACCAAATCCTGCAACTAATAACACTACAATTACCTTTACAAATGCTCAAAAATCTAATGTAAGTATAGAAATTACTGATGTAACTGGTAAAGTTGTTTTTGCTCAAGATTTAGGCGTAAAAAAACCTGGTCAATATAATTTTGACTTAGAATTATCAACTTTTGAGGCAGGTATGTATTTTTATTCATTGAATACAAATACTGCTAAAGTAACCAAAATGATGTCTGTTATTAAATAAACAATTTTTGAATTTTTTAGAGAGACTACCTTTATCGGGTAGTCTCTTTTTTTTATACCTTTGTTTCCTACTCAATTACATGAAAAAATTATTATTTTACGTCTTACTTTTTTTTGCTAACCATTTATTTTCACAAGAAATACTTGGCCCATTAAAAAGTGAAATGCAAGAGCAAGGTGAAGTATTTAACTGGGACAGGTCAAATACCAATTTATACATAGATTATTCATACTTAAACAATGATCAAACGAGCACACGTTGGAGTTTAAACGATTACTATACATCGAGCGACAGTGCTATTAACTTTATTGGTGTAGCTTATGATAATATTTGTGGATATTACGATTATGTAAATTACTCTACAAGCGTTGTAAGTGCAAGCGATTTAGGTTTAAGTAGTATTTATCCTGCCAATGCTTTATTGCGTTACGATTCGGTGCAAGCTTTTGTAGCCCACGAAAACAATTCGGGAATAGCAGATACTATTATTGCAGAATTAAGAGCATTAAACGCTAACAATACGATTTCGAACACCATACTTTGGTCGGACAGTGTAATTACAAATACTGGATTATCTGCTGGCAATAGCTGGAGCAATGGATTCAGTTCTTTTTTCTTTATGCGTTTTCCAATTGATTATACCACTAATGCAGGAGAGAAAGCAGGAGTTGTTTTTCGTTTTCTCAACCACAATAAATTGGATACCTTTGGTATAGCAGCAGGATACAGACCTTTTGGCATTGGAGCTGGAAGCGCTATGCAAAGTACTTATAAAAACTCATTTTTAAGGTATCCACCTTTTGCGAATAGTATTACTAAAAATTCTGATTTTTTAATTGTTAGCGGAGGCTATTTAGCAGGACAAAATTGGATTATTATTCCAAGAGCAGAAGTGTTTAATACCTCTTTAGGTTTGCACTCTGCTAAAGGGGACTTAAAGGTGTTAACGGTGTATCCAAATCCTTCCAATCAATTATTAAATATTGCTTTTGAGTGCGCAAACAATGGAGCTATTCGCATTATGATTACTGATGCTCAAGGCAGCATTGTAAAACAAATTGAAAGGTATCATCAACAAAACAATTTATTTAAAGAGAGTATTGAATGCAGTGATTTAACCGCGGGTTTATACCAGGTAAGTATTCTTCAAAATAATCAAACTTATACGCAACGTATTGTTATTGGCGATTGATTATTAATCGCCATAATGCGTTAAGCTTTGTTTTAGTTTTTTCATAAATTCTGAAGCGTACACAAAATTGTTTAGCTCAACAGAATTTGTTCTCATCACTTCATTTCTATGGCCTTGCCAGTTGATTTCTCCTTTGTATAAGAACGAAATATTATCGCCAATTTCCATCACCGAATTCATATCGTGCGTAATTACAATGGTGGTGATATTTAACTCTGTTGTTAATTCAGAAATTAGATTATCAATTAATATAGATGTTTTAGGATCGAGGCCTGAGTTGGGTTCATCGCAAAACAAATATTTAGGATTCATTGAAATTGCTCGGGCAATAGCCACACGTTTTTTCATACCACCACTTATTTCGGCTGGATATAATTTATGAGCAGTTTGTAAGTTTACACGAGTTAAACAAAAATCAGCTCTGTCACGCTGCTCGGCCAAAGTCATATTGGTAAACATACTCAATGGAAACATCACATTTTCTTCAACTGTTAATGAATCAAACAAGGCACCACCTTGAAAAAGCATGCCAATTTCTTTTCTGATATCCTTACGGTCTTCGAAATCTAACTTGTTAAAGTTCTTTCCTTCGTATATTACTTCACCACTATCAGCAGTAAAAAGGCCAACCATTGTTTTCATCAACACTGTTTTACCAGAACCGCTTTCTCCAATAATGAGATTGGTTTTTCCTTTTTCGAATAAAATATTAATGTCTTTTAAAACCGTTTTGCCATTAAACGACTTGCAAATATTCTTAACTTCTATCATGACAATAAAATTTGGGTAAGAATAAAGTTGAACAGCAAAATAACGATACTGCTATATACTACTGCATTGGTGCTACTTTTACCAACCTCTAGCGCTCCACCTTGTGTATAATAACCGTGGTAGGCGCTAACAGAAGTGATGATGAATGCAAAAAACAATGTTTTAATTAATGCATAAGTAACATTAAATGGGCGAAAATCATATTGAATACCATAAATAAACTCGTAAGAAGTAACAGCGCCAGTCATTAAACCTGCAGTTAAACCGCCCAGCAATGCTAGGAACATACTTATAACAATTAAAAAAGGATTAATAAAAACTGCTGCTGCAATCTTTGGCAAAATAAGATACGCTTTTGAATTAATACCCATAATTTCGAGGGCATCGATTTGCTCTGTAACACGCATGGTGCCGATTTCTGAAGCAATACTTGAACCTACTTTACCCGCCAAAATTAAGCTCACAATGGTAGGGGAAAACTCCAATACAATAGAATCGCGCGAAGCTACACCAACTGCATAGAGGGGAATCCATGGACTTTCGAAACCAAAGGCCGATTGAATAGTAATTACCGCACCCATAAAAATAGAGATTATGACTACAATACCCAGAGACCCTAAGCCAAGGTTATCAATTTCCTTTACAAACTGTTTTCGGTAGATACTCCATTTTTCGGGTTTGCTAAATACCCTACTCATCATAATGTAATAACGACCAATGTGGAAAAACCATTTCATATAGTTGCCAAAATTAATGAAATATTCAGCTGTTTGTAAAAAAATATTTTGCTTATTCGAATTTGTATCTGTAAAAATTGCTTATTGTTATCATCATAAGTATTGCATACATTCTAATTGGCATTGGTTTCCAGCTCATTTTGCTATTAAATTAGGAGGTTCTAAATAGCTTTAGTGCTGGCAAAACTTACTTTTTTACGAAAAAAAAGTAAGCAGCCGAGCAAAGTGAGCCCATGGACTCAATGAAAAAGCAAACACTTGTGAGTAAAAATTCATGGAATCGATAAAACAAGGCAATTGGCATCAAAGCATTAGTACGCTTGGATGACACCGCAGATTATTATTCGCATTTGCCAAATATTCTATTAAATGTATTAGTTTCACATTCCATGCTCTGCAATGACTGCTATTGCTGCGTTTTACCGACACGTTCCAAATTTATTTCCGAGGAAATTTTAAATTTCAAAGTTACTATTGATACAAAAGCTTTTTAGCATAAAATATAAAAATGACAATTAATAAGCATCGATTTCGTTTTATGGTTATGAAATCGAAATTAAACATCTTCATTATACTTCAAATATTTCTTATAAATATTGAAGTTCAAGCACAATGGATACAGGTGGCTGATTTTGGAGGTTTAGAAAGAGATGATTTAGTTACGTTTACCTGCAGTGAACGCGCCTTTGCGGGCACTGGGATGCAAGTAGGATATCAAGTAACCAATGATTTTTATGAATACAAGGCCGATATTAATCAATGGCAGGCTATCGCTAATTTACCTGGCATTTCGCGTCAATATGCATTTAGTTTTTCTTTTAATGATGTAGGTATAGTGTTTGCAGGCATCGATCAAGCAGGCAATGATTTAAAGGATGGATATTCTTTTATTCCTCAAAATAATATTTGGACAACTGCAACCGCCTACCCCGGAAGCGGATCGCGCGCTTGTGCATCAGGAACATTTGGCAATTTTGGTTATGCAGGTTTAGGCAGAAGTAGCGGTAATTTAATGCACAACGATTGGTGGCAATTTAATTCAGCTAACAATACATGGATTCAAAAAACTTCTTTTCCGGGCTTAGCACGTAATTTGAGTGCTTGTTTCGAGAGCAATGGATTTATTTACATTGTGGGCGGTATTGATGCAAATGATATGGGCCTGAATGATGTATGGCAATACAACCCGTTGAATGATGAATGGTTGCTTATTTCTACTGTATTGCCCATAGCAATTGGCAATGCAGCCCAATGCAAAGTAAAACATTCTGGTGTTATGATAGGTGGATACGATGGGCAAAATTTATATACAAATAATGCCCTTCAATTTGACGCCTTTAATGGCATTTGGATGACCATACCTTCGATACCAATTAATGACGCCATTAAAGGCGCAAAAGCATTTTCGTTAAACAATGTTTTATATGTTACCTGTGGCATTACTGCTGATAATACCCGACTTAAAAGCACATGGAAATATGATATGATTAATGCTATTGAGGATACAAATATTGCGGGGCAAGAGTTTATTATTTTCCCGAATCCTGCTATTGACCAATTGAACCTTTCTATCGCTCCAAATAAATTAAATTTATACACAAAATATGAAATTTGTGATGTAAATGGCTCCATTTTAAAGGCTTCAACCATCAATAAAGTAGACCACAACATTGCTATAGAAACAAATGATTTGGCAGAAGGAATTTATTTTGTGAAAATATATAATTTAGAAGCTGTAATAGTTAACAAGCTGCTCATAAAAAAATAAGCAAACTGTGTTAAAAAGTATACTGCAATTGACTCTACGCAGGTTCTAGTAAATTCTCAACAATATCATTTTAATAAATAAAATGCTTTAAAACTTGGTGTGCCTTTTACAAGCTTAACTTTGATGATTAACGTATGAGGAAAAACAACAAACATATTAACATACTTTTTGCTGCATGGATTATGCTGCTGCCACTCTTTTGTTTTGAAAGTTGTAAGGTATTAAAAGGAAAAAAAAAGGAAAAAGTAAATGGTATTAAAAGTCGTAAGCATGCACGCAAATCATTTAACTTAAGTTACGATTCGCTGACCACACCCGAAGCCGCGCCGCCTGAAAAACATTTTTGGGGACAAGCAAAAATGAGCTGGGCAGATAGTGTTTTCAGCAGTTTAACTGATGATGAAAAAATTGGTCAGCTTTTTATGGTTGCGGCTTATAGCAATCGCGATAAAAAACATATTTCAGAAGTTGATTCACTTATATTAAAATATAAAATTGGTGGTTTAATTTTCTTCCAAGGAGGACCAGCGCGTCAAGCATCTCAAACCAATCACTATCAATCTTTAGCTAAAACGCCACTATTTATGGCGATTGATGGAGAATGGGGTTTAAACATGCGTTTAGACAGCACCATTGGTTATCCCAAACAAATGACTTTAGGGGCCATTCAAGACGATAACTTGATTTATAAAATGGGTGTTAATATTGCCAACGAATGCAAAAGAGTGGGACTGCAAATCAATTTTGCACCAGATGCAGATATCAATAGCAATGGGTTAAATCCTGTAATAGGTTATCGCGCATTTAGCGAGAGCAAAACCGAAGTAACTACAAAAAGCATAATGTACATGAAAGGCATGCAAGACCATCAAATTATGGCCTGTGGCAAGCATTTTCCTGGTCATGGTGATACTGATGTAGACTCACATGCAGATATGCCTAAAATAAATCACAGTTACGAAAGACTTGATAGTTTGGAATTATATCCATTTAGAGCACTTATCAACAAAGGAATTAAAAGCATGATGGTGGCCCATATTGAAATCCCAAGTTTAGATACCAACAAACATGTTAGTGCTTCCATTTCGGCAAATGTAATTAAGGGTTTACTACAAGATTCCATGCAGTTTCATGGATTAGTTTTTACCGATGCCCTTAATATGAAGGGCGTTGCAAAGTACTATAAATCGGGTGAACTTGAAGTAAAAGCTTTAAAGGCGGGAAATGATATTTTACTTTTTAGTGAAAATATTCCTGTTGCCATTGAAGCAATTAAAGAGGCAGTTCAAAGGGGTGATTTAAATATGAACGACATTGAAAAAAGTTGTAAAAAAATATTGATGGCAAAAGAATGGGCAGGACTTAACAAGCTAAAACCAGTTAAGATTGAAAATATTGTTAGCGACATTAATAATCCCACACTAGAAGCTTTTAACCACAAGTTATTTGATGCCGCTTTTACTGTGCTTCAAAACAAAGAAAATATTCTTCCTATTAAAAGACTCGACACACTGCAAATAGCCACTTTGTGTATAGGCGAAAAAGATTTAGGTCCTTTTCAAAATACAGTTGAATTGTATACGAAGGCAAGCCATTTTAATCTAAAAAATATTAATCAAAAATCGGCCGTTGATACTTTAATCGAAACATTAAAAATGTACAATTTAGTATTAATAAGTTTAGAAAATGTGACTAAAAAATCGGATAAAAATTTTGGAATTAGCCCTGAAACAATTGCACTTATCAATAACATTAAATTATGTAGCAAAGTAGTAATTAATTTACCAGGAAACCCCTACTCACTGCTAAAATTTGATGGCATTGAAACCATAGATGGCATTGTGTTAACTTACGAACGAAATGCTTACACACTGCAGAAAGCAGCAGAATTAATGTTTGGTGGAATTGATTCACCAGGGAGATTGCCCGTAAGTATTGTTGGTAAATATAAAGCTGGCGATGGCATCAATTTGGGCATTCCAATTCGCATGAGCTATGTAAGTGCTGAAGATATTGGCATGAATAGTGTTTTTTTACAAAAAGTTGATAGTATAGCACAGCAAGCTATTGCTGAACATGCTACACCTGGCTGTCAAATTTTAGCGGCTAAAAATGGGCAAGTATTTTATCATAAGGCCTTTGGAAACTATACTTATGATATGATAAAACCTGTTGATTTAAATACCATATACGATATTGCATCTATTTCAAAAATAAGCGCTACATTATTTGCAGCAATGCAATTGTATGATTTACGAAAGTACAGCCCTGAGCAGCCACTCAGTGATATTTTACCAATTGCTAAAAATACCAATAAAGGCAACTTAATTATAAAAGATATTCTTTTGCATCAAGCAGGTTTAAAACCCTTTATACCGTTTTATGAAAAAAATATAAAAGATGGGCAGCTTGATCCAAAAATTTATAATAAAATAAAAACTATTACATACACTATTCCTGTAGCTGATAGTATTTATATGAAGCCCGTTTACAGAGATACCATTTACAAAAATATTTTACTATCTCCAATTAAAAGTCCTGCAAAATATGTTTATAGTGATTTAAGTTTTTATTTAATGAAAATGATGTGTGAAGAGCTAAGCGGCAGAAGTATAGAAGCTTACATGAGCCCTATTTATAGGAAGCTTGGTGCTAACACTATGGGCTACCTTCCGTTAGAGCGTTTTTCTAAAGATAGAATTGCACCAACAGAAAATGATGTTTTATTTCGTAAACAATTAATACAAGGATATGTGCACGATCCTGGCGCAGCAATGCTAGGTGGAGTTGCAGGACATGCCGGCATTTTTAGCAACGCCAATGATTTAGCTAAAATAATGCAACTTTATATGAACAAAGGAAACTATGGTCAAGAACAATATGTTAGTAGTTCCACAATAAATTATTTTAGCTCATGTGTTGCTTGCGCCGATGGAAACAGAAGAGGATTAGGATTTGACAAGCCCGAAACTGATAAAACAAAAGAAGGTCCAACGTGTGCAGGCGCTTCTCTAATTAGTTTTGGCCATACAGGATTTACAGGCACATACGCTTGGGCAGATCCCGAAAATGGATTGGTTTATATTTTTCTTTCAAACCGCGTTAATCCTGATGCTGAGAATAAAAAATTATCAAAACTTAATGTAAGAACCAATATACATCAAGTGTTTTATGATGCAATTAAACTTGGCTTAAAAAAGTAAAGTAATAATAAATTATATTGTAACTTTTAAGGTGCTATTTGCTAATAACACAAGTTAGATTTTAATACATTTACCTATCTTTACTTTTGAATGAATCATTATTTTAAAATAGTTTTATTTCTATTTCTATGCTCCACTAGGGGATACGGGCAGAATATAGGTATCACATTAAAAGACAATTTTAATAATTCATTTAAAGTTGACTATGAATTATATGTTTTAACTGACACAAATGCCACTATTAAATTTGAAGATGCAATTGTAAGCAATCAATTTAAATTACATCAGCAAAGCATGGCGCCTAATTTAGGTTTTACATCAAATAACTATTGGTTTAAATTTATCATCAGCAACACACAGGCGCCACAAAATAGGGTTTTAGAGTTTGCATATCCTTTTTTTAATCAATTAGATGTTTACATACCAAACGTTAATGGTAAGTATAAAAAAAGTGTTGTGGGCGATCATCTGCCTTTTGCAGCAAGACCATACAAGCATAAAAATTTTTTATTTGATTTAAATTTTGAAAGTGGTGAAACAAAAGTTATTTATGCCTATTTACATTGTAATGGCGAGGCCACCAGCTTTCCTGTAAAAGTATGGACTAAGCAAGATTACCTGCGCAACAATTACGAAGAGCAATTGGCACTAGGTATTTACTATGGAATAATTTTATTTGTATTCTTCTTTTCTGCATTCTTGTGGTTTATTGTAAAAGAGGGCTATCAATTATATTATTTATTATACATTATTGGAGTTGCCATTTTTCAATTTTCATTAGATGGTTTTGCCTTTGAATTTTTGTGGCCAAATAATATTTGGTTTGCCAATCACGTGATTCCTCTTAGTGGTTCATTTACCATTATGGCTTTAATTTTATTTGTTGTATCGCTATTAAAAACCAAGATTCATACGCCCATCATTCACAAAATATTAATAGCACTTTTGTTTGTTGATGTGGCCTTATTTGCCTTGTCATTTTTACCCAATCCATTTTATTCAATTGGATTAATGGGACTCAATTTTATTGCAGTTCCCATTAATGTTTTAATACTCATTTCAGCTATCATCTGCTACAGAATGGGAATTAATACAGCTAAATATTTTTTAGTAGCATTCTCATTGTTAATCCTTGGAATTTTAGCAGCCTTATTCAAGAATTTTGGGATTTTACCTCGTGTATTTTTAACTGAATACAGTATTCAAATGGGCTCTGCTATTGAGTTAATAATGCTTTCACTAGCGTTGGCCGAAAACGTAAAATTGTTGAAATCGGAAAAAGAAGAAGCGCAACATCTTTTGCTAGAAGAGTTGAAAGAAAAAAGCAAAATGCAAGAAATTGCTAATATAGCCTTAGAACAAAAAGTGTTTGAGCGCACAGCTGAAATTCAACTTCAGAAAGAAGTTATTGAAGAAAAAAATAAAGATATTACTGCAAGTATTACCTATGCCCTAAAAATACAAGAAGCTATTTTACCCAGAGAGGAAGAGCTTAAAGCTTCACTAAAGGAATACTTTGTTTTTTATAAACCGCGTGATATTATTAGTGGCGATTTTTATTGGTTTTCGAAAAAAGACAACCTCATCTTTATTGCAGCTGCCGATTGCACAGGTCATGGCGTCCCAGGCGCGTTAATGAGTATGTTAGGCAACTCATTTTTAAATGAAATTGTTAATGAATCTAATATTTATAACCCTGCCGATATTCTTGATTTATTAAGACTTAAGGTAATAAAAACGCTCCGACAAAGAGAAACCAACACCAAAGACGGTATGGATATTGCCCTTTGTGTAATAAATACTCAATTGCGAGAAGTAAATTTTGCAGGGGCATTTAATCCTGTGTATATAACAACAAGTGTAAATGATAATGCTAACAAAGATTTTGAAGTTCATTTGAATGAATTTATACCAGAAAAATATTTAAAAATTATGCCTGCAGACCGCTTTCCTGTTGGGATTGTTGAAGGCCAGCAAAATAACACGTTTACAAATAAAAAGTACCATTATCATCCGGGTGATTACCTATACCTTTTTAGCGATGGATTAGCCGATCAGTTTGGAGGAGCACAAGGAAAAAAATACAAAACAAAACAACTGAAAGACCTGCTCCTAAAAGTTTCTTGTTATGATATGGATGATCAGCTCCTAAACATTAGGCAAGATTTTGAAAATTGGAAAGGAGCTCATGAACAAGTGGATGATATCCTAATGATTGGAATAAAGCTAATCTAAACGCAATGTAACTGGCCAATGCAAGGCAATTGCACAATGTGCCAATTAAGCAATGTGACAATATAATTTAATCATGAAGTATTGGGATGTGAAAATTTTATACAAAGATTTCGAGATTTTAAAATAGTTGTTTGGCCTTGCTTAAAGCATAATCCCAGATTACGCATTGGAAATGCGTAAACGATAAAGAAATTGTAAATCAGATTTTTACAAATCTGATAACATTTTCTAAATCGGGATTAATCCAACTAAATCAAGTAGTTCGATTTTTTAAATCTCCTATTGATTAACTTGGGATAATCTTAAAACTACTGCCCAAAACTATCCTGGCGCGGATCTTTTTTGACCCGTGCTTTTGTTATCTTAAATGTTTAAATTATTTTTAAAAGTCAATTGATTAAAAAGGTCATCAGTCTGAAGACTCGCGCCAGATTACATCATCAAAACCCTAACCTCAATCTTAATCCAGAACTGAGCTTTGTTTGAGCGCTAAAAGCAGTTACAAATTCTACCCTTGCAAAAAGTCTTTGCACCCCAAAACCAAGCTCAAGATAATTACTTATTTTATCGTTTTTAAGATAATGAAATGAAATAATTTCTTGCAAGCGTAACAGCTTTAAAGCAGGAATTTTATTAAAGAAAAAGCCTTCTAAATTGTAAATAACATGCCCTTGCAAAAAGTAATCAGCTGTGCTAAATGCATAATAATCTAACAGCATAAAATTGCCTGTTTCTAAATTAGAAAAAAATGTTTTGTTGCCGTTAAAATGTATAAAATCCATAAAGTATAAGGGCTTACTTAACAACGTTTTTCCTGCCGCTATTTCATAAGTAATTTCGCCAAATAATTTTAGTGAAACAGTTTGTGATACATTGGCAGTGGCTCTGTCGAAATAACTTGTACGGCTCGAATTACTGGTATAGCCTAAAGTATAGGCCAGCTTTAACTCGGGATACTTGCTGTCAAGTAAATCTTTATAATCAGGTCGATTAAGATATTGCTGTTTAAATTTGATAGTCAACTCCGGTTTAATTTTAAACAAATGATGCGCTTTAAAAGCAGGCGAATTATCCGAAGTATTTACAGGATTATTAGAAATAAAAATTCGATTGTTTTTATTCACCAATGTAAAATCGCTATGGTTAATTGCTGCACTGCGATAGCTATAATCAGCATTTACGCCAAGGTAAACACCATTAAAAAGTTCACTATAATGTTTAATACTAATAAAATCTGATTTATATATTTTCAAATAATTTATTTCATCAAATAGGGTGTAACTTGTATTTAATAATTCACTAATAGAGGCGGGTTGATATTGCTCGAAAATACTTCCACCTTTAACCGAAATTAAGGCAAACTTTTTGGGATTGTATTGATATTCATATCCCACTAATCCATACCATGTTTTGTTAGCAAAGCCATAACCAATAGCACCCGTATAGGTTTTTCTTTTTCTGTTTTGCAATCCTTGTGTAAAAATTATTTTGGTGCCTAAGGTAAGTCCTTGTACAGTATTATATAGCAATGTAGCACTTGGTGAATTAATACGTATTGATCTTTTTTTAAAGCTATTCTGATACTCATATCCAGTAATAATATTGCCTAGTTTAAATTTATTATTGACTCTATCTACGGAATCCTTGTAAGGTTTAGATTCTTTAATCGTAGTAATGCTATCGCGCCATACATAATCACGTTTTTCTACATCGGTTAAGGGCATTGGTCTGTATGCATTCCAATAGGCCGTATCTTTTTTGTTAGCACCTTCCTTAACTTCGAGTATGCTGTTCGTAAAAAATTTATCAGGAAAAACCGGATTTAAGCTATAATTTGAATTCATGCTCACATAATTACCACCTCCTTTAAATCCTAAAATATCAAAAGTAAAGGTGTAATTATTACTGAAAGGCATCCATACTTCTGTATTTACAGGTAAGTAAACCTGCTCAATTTGCAAAGTGTCTACAAAATCTATTTGCGCATCTTTAGTTAGGTATAAATTGGTGCTATGAATGCGCCAACTGTCTTCCATAATATAGATTATTCCTGCAAAAGCCAGATCATTTTTTCTTTTTGGAATTACTTGTATTTTATTTACTAAAAGCCCCTGATCATAAAATGTTCCAAGTAGTTTATAACGATAAGTAAGTAATGCATTATTAGCAATAGGTGATATAAAACCTCTAGCACCAAGGCTTACCACATCCATCACATTTTCATAAAAATTAAAAAACATATCGCTGGCCTGGTTATAGCTGAATGCTTGATTATTGCCACTAACAAGCGAAGAAATCATTTCTTCTTTAATTTTATTAGGTTGTTTAAAATTGTATTTAGATACTGATTCTGACATATAAATAATTCCAGTAGCTGTATCCCAACTGGCATTCATATTCACTTTTAAGCCCATTACTCTATTTGGTTTTTTCTTTAGCTTTTGCACGCCTTTAATGTAAACATCGCACGAAAAGGCTTCTACTTGCTCTTTATAAAATTTCCTTTTTTTAATTGCATTTCGAATGACTGCATATGCAGGATCTTCGTCTTGGGCATTTACAGTAAATTCTTTAATTTTTATGGTTTCTTCTTTTAGGATGAAATCAAGAACAACCTCTTCTTGGTCAATAGTTACTTGCTTTATTTGCGCTGAAAAACCTATACTTTTAACCGAAATAGTGTAAGCTCCCGGTTTAAGCGAAAGCACGTAAAAACCAGTTTCATTGGAAGTGGTTCCAACGGTTGTGCCGTTTAAAAAAACACTCGCAAAAGGTATAGGTTCACCTTTTTCATCCGCAATTAATCCTTTTATGTTGCCTGCAAACGTAGTGCTTGCAAACAAAATAAATGTGATAAGTAAATTTTTAAACATAAACACCAGTTTGTGTATGAATGACGAATATAGGATATTAAAGTTACAGTAGAAATTGTAATTAATACCGATGTGAAATAAGTAATGGCCCAAATTTGTTTCAGGGCATTGGTATCATTAGTCCTGGATGAAAGAATAAAAAAAGCCGATTTGAAATTCATCAAACCGGCTATTCATAAAACTGTTACCTGTTATTTTGTAAATAATAACTCTCTGTATTTTGGCAAAGTCCAATAGGTATCGTCAATTAACAATTCTAATTTATCCACTTCATATCTAATGGTGTCGAAATAAGGTTTTACTTTATGACAATAAGCTATGGCTTGGTCTTTAGCGTGATGCAAATTATTTGCTTTTTTACGTTCATCAATCATTTTCTCAACATGCGAAGTAATATTTGCCACATGTGCCGAAATTGTTTTAATCATCTCTAATTGCATGCCTGCAATGGTTTGAAACTCTTTACCAGAAAATAATTCTTTCATACCTTTTACATTATCCACCAACATTTTTTGATAACGAATAGCAACAGGCACAATGTGATTCATCGCTAAATCGCCAATAACACGCGATTCGATTTGAATTTTTTTAGTGTATGTTTCCAAATAAATTTCGTGACGCGCTTCCATTTCGCGCTCATTCATAATATTGTGCGCTAAAAAAAGTTTTTTCGTTTTTTTAGAGACTAAAGCATCTAAAGCTTCGGGCGTTGTTTTGATATTGCTTAAACCTCTTTTTGCTGCTTCTTTTACCCATTCATCGCCATAACCATTGCCTTCAAAACGTATATTTTTTGAAGATACAATATAACTACGCAACACTTTAAAAATGGCTTCATCTTTACCAGTACCTTTTGCAATTAAAGCATCAACTTCTTTTTTAAATTGAATTAATTGTTCGGCCATAATGGTGTTGATGGCAGTCATTGCTAAGGAACAATTTGCAGAAGAACCAACTGCTCTGAACTCAAATTTATTTCCTGTAAAAGCAAATGGTGATGTACGGTTTCTATCTGTATTGTCTAATAAAATTTCTGGAATCTTACCAATGCCTAATTTTAAATCTGTTTTCTCGTCAGGCGACATTTTACCAGATTTTACTTTCTCTTCTAACTCATCTAATATTTGAGATAACTGACTACCAATAAACACCGACATAATAGCTGGAGGCGCTTCATTGGCACCTAAGCGATGGTCGTTGCTGGCCGATGCAATTGATGCTCTAATAAAATCAGCATTCTCGTGCACACCCTTAATGATATTAATAAAAAAAGTGAGAAACTGTAAATTTGTTTTTGGATTTTTTCCAGGTGATAGTAAATTAACGCCAGTATTGGCACTCAAACTCCAGTTGTTATGCTTGCCTGAGCCATTAACTCCTGCAAAAGGTTTTTCGTGCAACAACACTTTAAAATGATGACGCTCTGCCACCTTGGCCATAATGTCCATCAACAACTGATTATGATCAACTGCTAAATTACACTCTTCAAAAATAGGTGCACATTCAAACTGATTTGGTGCAACTTCATTATGACGCGTTTTAACTGGGATGCCCAACATTAAACATTCAGCTTCCATATCGCGCATGTAGTTTAACACACGTTCAGGAATACTACCAAAATAATGATCTTCTAATTGTTGTCCTTTGGCAGGTGCATGTCCAAACAAGGTTCTACCTGTCATATTTAAATCGGGGCGGGCATTGTGCAAGGCCGTATCGATAAGAAAATACTCTTGCTCCCATCCTAAAGTGGCAATAACTTTAGTTACATTTTTATCAAAATACTGACAAACATCAACAGCAGCCTTGTCAACAGCGTGTAATGCTTTTAACAAAGGCGTTTTGTAATCTAATGCTTCGCCTGTGTATGATACAAATATGGTTGGAATACAAAGTGTTTTACCAATAATAAATGCGGGAGAAGTAGGATCCCAAGCAGTATAACCTCTGGCTTCAAAGGTATTTCTTATACCTCCGTTAGGGAAACTTGATGCATCGGGCTCTTGCTGCACTAATTGTCCTGCTTCAAAACTTTCTATGGCATTGCCACTGCTATCGGGTTCAAAAAAAGCGTCATGTTTTTCGGCAGTAGCACCTGTAAGTGGCTGAAACCAATGGGTGTAATGTGTAGCGGCTTTACTCATTGCCCAAGCTTTCATGCCTGTAGCTACCATGCCAGCCATTTTACGATCAATTGTAGTTCCGTGCTCCATGGCGCTTACAACACTTTCGTAGGCTTCTTTAGGCATAAAGTCACGCATTGCTTTTTTGTTAAATACTCTGGTAGCAAAAATCTCAGAGCTTTTATCGTAAGAAACTAAGGGTGCAACAGGCACACGTTGCAACACTTCTTCAAATGCTTTAAATCTTAAAGTTGACATGTAAAAATGATTTAGATTAAATTTTTCGACACAAAAGTAGAAAAAATATCTATTTTTACAATATACCCCCTAAAAAAAGGGGGGTGCGGTTAAATTATTATACTTTTTTAAGTACTAACCTATAAAAATGGCATCATTAACTTTAAAATGCCAATAAACTATTCTTTAATTAATTTAAGGACTGCCTTTTCTTGCTTAGTGTTTATTTGCATAAAGTACATACCTTGCGCTATGCCACTTGGCATCTGAAAATCAATTGTATTGTAGCTTCTAGTTTCGCACCATTGTTTTTTATAAAGCACTTCTTTTCCCATGATGTCGAAAATTTGAATTTCTATAAACTGTGTATCAGCAGCATAGTAGCGTACACTAATAAAATCCTTAAAAGGATTGGGCGCTACTAAATCAATAATATTTGAAGAAGGATAAGTAATTTTTTTACCTGTAACAGTGTAGTAAGCTTGCGCAAAATCGGGAATACCATACCCTTTAAGTGAGTCTGGAGAGTTAAATTGATCACAACTTTCTTTAACTTTTTGAATTACTTGTGCTGCTGTTAAATTTGGAACAGCTTCCCAAAAACTAGCACACATGCCAGCGATTAATGGACTTGCAAATGAAGTTCCATTACCTACCACAAAAACACCAGGTTGATGTTGCCCCACAGTTGCCACACCTTGGGCCGAAACATCAGGTTTTATTCTACCATCAGCACTATGACCTCTCGAACTAAAATCGGCAATTACTTCATTGGCATCTACTGCACCTACCGCCAAAATATGATCAGCATCGGCTGGTACTGAAATATGTAACCATGGATTATTCCCACTATTTCCTGCACTATTACATACAATCATTCCTTTGGATGCAGCAATTTCTGCTCCAATGCTAGCCATAGCAGTTGTTCCATTTAAATCGGCAAAAGTGTGATTTTGGGCAGAATTATCAAATTCGGTGTAACCTAAAGATGAATTAATAATGTCGGCACCAACACTATCTGCAAATTCGGCAGCACAAACCCAGTTAAACTCTTCTACAATGTATTCGGTAGGAGCATCTTCACTTCGCAACAACCAAAAGGAAGCCTTTGGTGCAGTTCCAATAAGCTCTCCAGCAGTATTACCACCAATAGTTGACAATACGTATGTTCCATGATAATGATCATCATAAACATTGGCATCTCGCGATACAAAATCCCAAGTTCCTAAGATTTGATTATTGATAAACAAACTATCAAAGGTTTCGCATTGATCGGCAATAAGAAAGCCGGCATCAATCACTGCAATTACTTTTCCATTTCCCGTATATCCTGCCAAATGTAATAAATCGCCACCTAGCATACTCACCTGACCAAACGAAGGACCGTAATCAAATAAGTTACGATAATTGATATCTGTATTCGCTTTTTTAAGTTTTGGCACTATATAATATGAATTTTCTACTTCAAATTTTGGCACTGCAGCCGAAAGCACTGGTTTTTTAACTGCCTCCACACTTTGCACAAAAGGTAGGCTCTGGATGTTTTGAATTACTATAGAATCAGTACAATAAACAGAAATCGCATTGAGCCATTTTGAACGATTTAAAATTTGAGCACCAGCCAAGCTAACTTGATTTACATAAGTTTCATTTACGGGAATATCTTGAGCACTCAATGCAATTCCTTGACTCGTTCTTCTGTCGATAGCACGTTGCGATAAAAAATTATTTGGAGAGTTTACACTATACGGTGTGTTGTTTTTATCATTAAATTTTACTACAAACGTGGTAGATGTATTTTGCCCAAAGGCATTTAATAATAGTAGATGAAGTAAAAGCAGACAATTTATTTTTTTCACTTTTTAAATTTATTAGATAACAATTGTACTTGATTGAAGTTTAAATATGACAATTTCTAATTTCTTTGAAGTTTGAAATCTAGCTTGTAAATGGTTCCCGGTAAATTCAGTTTAACAATATTACCATCTAGTTGATCAGTTAAAATTTTAATAAGCTCTAGACCCAGCGTGGCTTTATTGGGATTATTAGGTTCTCCGTCATAACCTTTTCCATTATCGCCAATTACTAACTCAAACTGATTGAAACCATTTTCTAAAAGCGTAATATTAATAATTCCTTTATCAACATTTTCAAAAGCGTATTTTAACGAATTTGAAACAATTTCGTTGAGTAGTAAACCCAATGGAACGAGTGTATTTAAATTAAAGTATTCAATTTGCAAATCGGTTTTAAGCTCTATTTCTTTATCAACATTATAAGTTTGAACTAGGTCTTGAATTAACAGTACAATGTAATCATTGAAATTTATTTTTTTGAAATCATTGGATTTGTATAGTTTTTCATGAATAAGTGCAATGGTGCGAATTCTATTTTTACATTCTTCAAATATGCTTAATGCCTTTTCATCTTCAACATAAGATGATTGAATATTGATTAAACTATTAATCACTTGTAAATTATTTTTTACACGATGATGAATTTCTTTGAGTAAAATTTCCTTTTCTTCACTTTGTTTTTGGATTTCAAATGTTCGCTCAGAAATTACCTTTTCGAGTGCCTCTAAATCATTTTTTGCTTTAGCTTTTCTT
>CAIKXD010000034.1 GCA_903831265.1 uncultured Bacteroidota bacterium | reverse complement strand
TTAACACCGACAGTAGGATGATTTTCTTGATCATAAAAGAAGTACAAATTTAAACTTTTACCTTAAACTTTTATGACAGGTTTTTTATTTCAAATCAATTCAGAATTGATTTCGTGAATTTAAATAATTTCATATAGTACTCAAGTATTTTCGCCTTTGGAGCACTTAATCCAGAATTATTAATAAAGTCGCTTAGGAAATCAGTCCAATTATTCGCGTTAACAATGCTGAAAACAGTTGAAAGAGAAGGCCCATTAACACGGGTTGTATGCCACCAACCATTCGGCATGTATAAACTTTCTCCAGCCTTTAAAACAAATTTTGTTGGCTTGGTTTGTTCAAAAAGCGGATAAGTGTCTAAGTCTGGTAGTTCAACATCAAATATTTTGGAAGCTCTTTCCATACCATCTCTGTATAATAAATGCTCCTGATTGGGCGGATATACAACAACACTTTTTTCACCATACAATTGACTTATAAATGCAAAAGATTGAAGGTTGTCAATGTGCAAATAGGGAAAAATGCGCTTACCACAAAAATTAACTTCTATAACGGATAGTCTATTTAATGGACTATTTAAACGCTTCATTTTAAAATCCCATTTTAGCCAATTATCGTCTACATAAATTGGAGTAGGTGTTACATCTGCTTTTAAATCTGGGAACAATTCGCCCAAAGGTTTTTCTCGAAGGAAAGGACCTGGTTCATCACTTTCTGAAGTTATAGCATCAATGAAGTCTTTCATGCTCATTTCGCCTTCATCTGTATTTAAAATTGTTTCAGGATAATTTTCCTTGAACCATTCAGGGGTCCATTTACTGGCCTTCCAATTTTCGATGGCATCTGTTATGATAACGGGTTTGCGCTGGGATAAATAGTCTTTTTCAAATGCTTCATAGCTAAGATTACTTCTCCGCTCAATTTCAAATGAATCAATTACTTTGGAATTTAAACCCATGAAATATTTATTTGAATTACGTGTCATTTGTGTTTTGTTTATTGTTTTAATTATTGAATGCAATATTAATCAAATAATAGTTAATTTATTAGTTATTGTAATGTTAAATTAATAAAATAAATTACCTATTTTGAGAATTGAAAACTTAAAGAAGCTATCAGATAATTGTATTTTAGAATAAAATTAATCGCCATTTTTCGCATGTCTTTTAATGGCGCTGCCGATTGAATTAGATTCACTTTGGATTAAATGATTTAAGTTCTAAAATTGTCTTATTTTTGTCGTTTAATATTATGCCATACGAAGCCGTTATAGGACTTGAGATTCATATTCAACTTTTAACCAATAGCAAAGCCTATAGTAGCGATAGTGCCGAATATGGAGGTGCTCCTAATTCCCATGTAAGTGTTATTACACTTGCACATCCAGGCACCTTGCCAAAGCACAATACAAGTGTTATCGATAAAGCTATTACACTTGGCCTTGCACTTAATTGCAATATCACAGCGTTCAATCAATTCGACCGTAAAAATTATTTCTATGCCGATCTTCCCAAAGGCTATCAAATAACACAAGACAAAACACCCATCTGCAGAGGTGGTTTTGTGAAAATAAAAACAGCAGATGGCATAGAGAAGAAAATCAATATTACCCGCATTCACATGGAAGAGGACAGC
>CAIKXD010000033.1 GCA_903831265.1 uncultured Bacteroidota bacterium | reverse complement strand
CATTAATTAATTTAAGAGATTCTTCCATTTCTAATTTAACGGCTGTAAGTTTTTCTATTTCTGCAGAAGACTCATTTTCTTTTGAATCATCAGCTGAATCATCAGCTAATTCACCAGTAGGCGAACCAATAGGTGAACCAATAGGTGAATTAGCAGCTGAATTAGCAGCTGAATTAGCAGCTGAATTAGCAGCTGAATTTTCCGTTAATGGTGATACAGTCTCCCCGGTATCAACAATAACGGAAACTACACTAGGAACAATAATTTTTTGTATTGGAACACTTTGTAAAAAAGCAGACGCATTTGGTTTATTAGAACCTTCTGGTCTACAAAAAAAACCTTCATCATTACGTGTAGAACTACAATTTTTATCCCAAAACTGGTCCGGATTAACTATTAATCCAATTGCAAATCCTCCTTCTTGTGGAGTTAGTGTCACTCCTAATAAAGCATTTTTATCATTTTTATCATTTTTTAAAAAAGTAATAGTTGAACTACCATTACTATTAATTGTTGCAGTAGAACCTTTTGTTGCAATGGTACGACCAGTAGAACTAGTAGAAACAGAAGAACCAGAAGAAACAGAAGAAACAGAAGAAACAGAAGAATCAGAAGAACTAGAAGAATTAGCTAATTGTATTGCTCCTTCACCGCGTATCCCTTCATTCAAAATAGTTTTAATAGCTCCTAAAAAATCTGAACGCACATCAGATACAGCGTTATGGATTGTTTCACCCAAAAAATATATTATAGGTCTCAATAATAGACCATTTTCAGCTGCGGTTGTATCTTGTTTCATCGTATTAAAAAATACACTAAATACTATTTCTGGGAGTGTTTTAATTAAACCATATTCGTCTGAATTTGTAACTTGTGTAAGTTCTGAATCAATACATTTTATTAGGTTGCCGATTGGATGTGTTCTCATTAAAAAGTTATATGCATTTTTTTTTAATTGTTCTGGTGTATTATTTACTTGCATATCTAGTCCTGCAGCACCGCTAGCGTCAAAAAGAGATGATAACAATGATGCCCTTTCTAGCGGAGCATTCTGTAATGCATATGATAAAGCATAAACATCATTCATACTGACCATATATGGTACTAAAGCATTTGTTGCTATTCTAGTATGACCCACACAAATTAACGAACCATCTTGTCCAGGTGTAAATGGGGTTGGATGCTGGGTGGTATCTGAAACTAGAAATTTTGCAATGCCTATTGCACTATATCCTGCATACTTTATTGCGGTAAATGGTAATCGTGCTAAAGTACATATTGCCCAGTTTGTAACGCCTATTGCTGCAGGAATCGCGAATGGAGCAACCAATGCAAATAGCCACCCATATGAATTATACGCGACTCCTAAAACAATAATAGCTTTTAATCTATCAAACATTGTTTTTGTGTTAGATAAATCCGCCAAAACAATTAAAGCATCATAAATAGGTTGAGCTTTATTTAAAACTGTATTCGTTATAACACCATAATTTAGTAAAATAATGTAAATCTTGGAACACACATTTTGCAATATACTCGCATATGAATATTTATCGGCATCAAGTTCAATTGGAAGCTGTCTAAGTCTGTAAACCATTTCAAAAATGGTTTCGTATTGTCTTTCTATAAATTCGTCAGCAGTAGTGTCAGTTTCAGGAATATTAAATAATGACTTAAGAGCTGGAGATACAACTCCTTGCTTCGTAAAAAGTGATTTTAAATAATCTAAACGAATGGTTAATGTTTGATAATCAGATTCTAAAAATAAACCTTCATCAATCTCTGATTGAATAATTAACATTCCTAGTTCATCTGCATCAAATTCTGTCATAGGGCTAGATATAAATAAGTTTGTAATATGTGTTTTTACATGATTATATAAGTATCCCAATAATAATGACATTGTGCATTTAAATACTAATGACGCCAATTTGTTTCGCCATTTAGTATCCTTGTTTTCTTCTTCCATTGTCTGTTGAAGACCCAACATATGTATATATGATTGTGCAAATTCCTCTTTTGATTGTGGCATTAATACCGCAGCTCTTGGCATAGAAACCGGAAATAATAATGTGACTTCTTTGCCATCTTTTGAAGGCGGTGTAAATGTAATTT
>CAIKXD010000032.1 GCA_903831265.1 uncultured Bacteroidota bacterium | reverse complement strand
TGTTTTAAAGTTAATACAACTAAAAGCGTGCATTCTAACATCATCCATCTTACGATTCATTTCTTCCAATTTCTTAAAAAGAATATTATTCAATTTTTCGGCATTTACTTGAATTTCATTTATTTTAGCTTCTAAATGTTCAATTTTCATATCCTGACGGATTATAACATTGTTCATTTTAACGTAAATGCCTATAATTGTGCCTATCATTGGCAATGATCCGATAATGATGTTGATATAATCCATTATTATAATTTTGTTTTTACAAAGTTAATTAATTTATTTGGGTCTTTCAACAATAATAACGCAATGATGGTAAGAATTACCTCATTAAACGATAATTCCAAAGTATGGCTGTAATATTTCCAAACTTGCAGAAACAAAATGCAAATACCTATAATTGTAGTTACTACATTTAATATTTTATTTTTCATATAGGATTATATTCTATTAAAGGCAAATCTTTAACCCATTGAAAAGATTCGTTAATACAACAGTTTACTTCTTCAATTGAAATAAACCAATTTCCTTCAGCATCTAAAACTGGATTGAAATATTGTAAACCATCATAAGTTTGACCGATTAAAACTTCTTTTTGTTCTATTGATAATTCATATACATTCATAATTAAACTTGTCTTGAAAGTGTTGTTTGATATGCCTGAACCGCTGTATAAAAATTAGTCATTTCAGTATCAGTTAAACCTGTACCTATTGAAGAAAAACCACATTCTCTATCCGTATATCTTGCAATTGTGCCATTTTCATTAAATGCGCAAAGTAATAGGTTTCTTGTTGGCATTGTTGTTTGGTCGTTAGCCGTTGTCGTGCTTCCTATTAAACTATTATTTCTTAAAAACTTATGGCTTGTGGATGATGACCTTGTATTAACAAAAAACCCTGTTGAATCGTAAGTAACAGGAACATTTATTGCTTGTCCTGTATTATATGACCACATATGAGAAACCCCTCTATTATTTAACCCGCCCTCAATAGATTTGATTCTCATATGCAATAACGGCAAAGCGCTTCCACTACTATATACTCCAAGTTCTGTCTTTGTTGTTGTAGTTCCTACTGTATTAGTTCTTGAGTAATAAGACATATGAACAGAATTTAAAGACAAATCAACTGATGGAGTTATATAAGTATTGGCATAACCATTAGAACCGCTTGGTAGTGCGCCAGTTGTAGAATGTGTCCAACCTCCGCTAAATAATAATCTAAAAGCAACATCTAAATCACGAGGATCTTTTAAGTTATATTTATGCGTTGTTGCAGTACCTCCAACCATAGGATAAATAGCTTTCATTTTAGACCATATACCATAAGATTTAAAGTCTAAAACTAAACTATTAATTGCTATTTGTTGCGTAGTATTTGTTATGCCTGTTGCTGTTATAAATGCCAATGCATCTGGATCAAATACAATAGCAGATGCCTTTTTCATTGAACTAATTAAACTATAATACATTACGCTTCCTGATTTAATCCAACAACATCAAACTTTGTATCTGTAGCGTTCCATATACAACCTAAATACAAAGTCTTACTTATTACAGTTGTAGTTGGTAATGTTATACCTATTGCTCTATAATTAGTACCGTAAGCAATACTTCGAGCCGTTCCGTTATCTTTAATACAAATCATTAAAGCCTGACCTTGTACCATTGTTCCTGTTGGGTTTGCAATTGTCAATCCAACCGCTTGAGCAGTAATAACAACAAGATCATTTGCGCTGGTAGGTGTAACCGTTGCCGAACTTGCAACGGTTTGAACTACTGGATTAATTTCCAATTGCCCTCTCGATATTAGTTTTGTTCCTTGCATTATAAGTAATAATTAGATTTTGTTTCAGGATTTAAGTTTTCGTATAATATAGGTGTCATTTCAGCAATAAAACTACTTAAGTCAGCATTTGCATCCGCTAAATTATTGTATGTTCTGTGCGTATCAATTACGTTTATCAATTCCAAATTTGTTGGAAATAATCTAACATTTATTTTTGAATCATCCAAAGTAATGTTTTCGCTTTGTAGTGTGAATTGTGTCATATTATAATGAATAAGTTCCTAATGTTAATAAATCAAATTGCCCTGTGTTAGTAACTCCTGCACCCATACAACGGGAAGCGAAGAAATTCAATCCTTGCGTATCTAAAGGTAAATTACTGTTTAAAGTACCCATTGCAATACTTCCTGTTTCTTTGTTTCTAACGCAATATTTAACGCTTGTACTTGCTGAATCGTTATACAATTCTATTGAATAAACAGTTGTCAACGCTGCGCCTGCCGTTCTGTTTGCAGGAAAGTTAACACCAAGATCAACTTTTGTTGCCGTTCCTGTTGCATCGTTATGAAATATTTGTAAGTTAGTATCCAAAGCATCCGAACCAACTCCAATAATATTAACTAATGATGAAACCAAAACAGAATCGGAATAACCTAAATCAGTAGTTTGTCCTGCCATTCCGTAAAATTGACGGCATCCACTACCATAAGCAGTATCTGAAATATAAACATCGCATACATATTTAAAACCACCACCTAAATACCATAATAAAGCCGAGCCTCTCGTTCCTGTATAACGACCAGCAGAAACAACAGAACCGTAAAAACCTTTCCTTACTTGCTTACTTGCATAATTTGTTGATGCAACAGATCTAGCAATTGTTGAGCCTGTTGTCGCTATTGTAATACCACCGCTTGTTACTTCAGTAGTTGAGTTATTTGAATAATTAACCCCTCTAAATGTTTCGTGTCCTCTTAATTTAGGAATAAAACCTTCGTAATTTGGTATATTTAATGTTCCACTTGAAAATGTAGCTGCCCCGCTAAAATTATTAGTAGTTAATGTTATAGGATCTTGTTTTGCTGTAAAACTATTAAAGGCGCTACTACTTAAATATCCATCATAATCAGCATCAGCCATCGGAATTGATATTGTTCTATTGGCACTTAAATCTCCGCCACCTGTTAAAGGACTTGTAGTTGCTATTGTTATAGCGTTAATTTGCGCTTTAGTGTAATATTCTAAAACTCCAACCGAAGCAGGTGTATAAAGAATATTTATTTTGTCGTTAGTTTCTAATGTATCGGCAATAGTTAAAGTAGTTCCTGAAAAAGAATATTGTGAACTGTTTAATTCTTGACCATCTACAAAAACTGCATAAATGTCCGAAGGTGTAGAAGATAATGTAAAAGTTTGAGCTCCTGAAAAACTAAATTCTTGTCTTGTTAATGGCGCACCTGTTAATAAATTACCCGAACCTAAAACACTATTTCCATTTATTGTCTTAATATTAGTACCTGAAACTAAAGCATCTTGTTTACCGTTAAATGTACTCCAATCGGTTGAATTTAATGCGCCTCTATTAGTTGCACTTGCGGTGGGTAAATTAAAGGTATGCGTATCAGTAGCCGAATTAATAGCAAAATCAGCGCCTGTTGTTCCTGTTGCGAAATATTGCACCTGATCTGTTAAACCATTTAATGCAGTTAATCCTGTTGTAAATGTTGTAAGCACCTCACAAAGATTTCCGTTCTCTGTATGTAATGTTAAAGTCCTTCCACCTGTTATTACATAAATACGAATTGCTAATCTATCAGTTATAAGTAATGTAGTTTGTGGGACAGGGATTGAAGTAAAGTATTTGTCAACAGTTGTGCCATTTGTAATACTTTCAGGATTTGCTGAACCACTTGCAACGAGTGTAAATACATTTGTGGCGCTAACTTTATAAATTTCACCATAAAATTGCGGAGTACCCCCTGATGCACTTGATTGAAAATAAAATTCTAAATTCCAATTCCCTCCAGGTATATTTAAAAACGAAGGGTCTCCTGTATCAGTTATGAATGATGCAATATATCCATTACCTGCTCCATTTGTTCTTATAAAATTAGTACCTGCACCAAGTATTGGTGTTTTACTCATTTCATAATAAGTATCTCCTCCAAATGTACCTTGAGAAACACTACCATTAAGATAATAATTAACTGATGAACCACCACCTGTTGAATTAGGGAAATTAGCAAGTGTACCATCACCACGAACATATTGAGAAGCAACCCCAGCGCCAGTTACTGCAATATCTCCGCTTGATGTTATTGGACTATTTGTAACACTAAATGCGCTCGGCATTGTTAAACCTACACTTGTTACTGTGCCACCAGTTAAATCATCGGTTGTAGCAATTGTATAACTGCCAACTGCTTTTTGTGGAAATTCTAAATTAACATTATTTGCCGTTAAATTATTAGCTTGAATTGTACCCTCAAAATATCCGCTATTTACTCCTAATCTTCCAGTATTTTCAATAAAAGCATAGGATAATGTAGCATCATTCGCACTCGTTACATTATCTTTATTAACAATACTATAATCATCACCTAATTGAACGTTTAAAGCGTTTGTAGTCGTTGCTCCATTATCCGTTACATCTTGCAAATCTTGTGAACCACCGCCACCAGTACTAGATATAATTGGATTTAATGGGTCGGTATTATCAATTGTTACGTTTGTTCCAGCTACAACACTTTCTATGTACGAAGTTGGGATGTCCCCATCCCTATTAAAACCCGTATATTTGAGCGCTTCCAATCTTAACATCAAAGCCTGTGCGCTTGCAAATGTTTCTGGAGTACCCATATCAGTATCATCATAAACTGTGATATCAGTATATGAATATTCCCTTCTATTGCTTCCGCTTTCCTCTACTATTTTAAATGTGCCAGCATCTGTTTTGCAATAAAATTTAGATAATATAAAATTATCCGCATCGCTTGGAACGTGAAGCCACGTTTTAAGACTTTTTTTTCTTATTTTTAATGTAGCCATAATTAGTAATTATTGTTATAAACTTTTAAATGCAAATCAATTAAATCACTTCCAGAGCTTGTAACATCATCTAAAGAAAATTGGAAGGTTGTAGTTGTCAAAGGTTTAAAAACTATACTCAAAGCATTGTTATCAACTAACATATCACCGCTTTTAGATTCCAAAGTAAAAAATACACTATAACTTGTTGACGGCATTGCGTTTGTTAGTGTAACGGTATAAGTATTTCCATTTGATCCAACAGCATTTAAAATACAACTTGAAATGTTACCAGCTTTTGCACTACTATCTCCAACAGTTCCAGATCCTATATTTATACTTTTAACAACTCCGCTATTTAAAGCAATCTTTTCATTAATTGCATCAATATAACCATTTACTGTTGAAATACTATTAATTAATAAATTCACATTATCAAACAAAGTATCTGTTATTTCTTGTTCAACATCAGCGTGTTCAGTCTTTATAACTTTTGGTGTTTTATTTCTAATTTTAGCGTTTATTAACGCTGTTAATTCTGCTTGTGTCATATCTTTATATTAAATAATCTGTTGAATAATCTGAATCTGAATAATCACCCGCTACAATGTTAAAACTCCACGAATAAGCCGATGTAGTTTCAAAGGTTGAAGAAAATAAACCACTCGGCAATTCTATTGTATAACTTCCAATTGCTGGTGTGAATGCACCCATTGAAATGTAATAAAAATCCCCATCAAACATTAAATAGGAACAATCATAAGAATATAAAACATTTCCTAAAGAATCTTTTAATTTTATGAATTTTCCAGTACCGTTTAATGTTGCGCCTAATTTATTTGTAATAAATTCAATTTGACCTACAAATTCATATAAACTTATTTGCCCAACTGGATTATTTTCTATAATTTTTAAACCCTCGTAAATTTGATAATCAAAAGTAAAAAGGTCGTTGTTGTTGATGTATGCAGAAAATTCCCCTTCTGATAAATTAGAATAGCCTAATCGCTCCGACCCTTTTACGTTTGTTTTGTTTGTCATTCTCAATTCATCGATGTAAATAATATCATGAATTAATAAAACATTTATTCTTTTAAATACAAATGGATCAATATTTACAAACTTATAATGAGTCAACTCCTTCAATAATGCCCTTGTGCTTATTGTATTCCCTTTGCTTATCTGGTAATAATCTTTTACTTCTGTTTCATTATCCAAACGATCAAAAAAACATCTTAACCTAATTGACTGATAAAAGTCAACAATATTATAAGATATTCCATGAAAATAATCATTTGCTTTGTAGTCAAAACGTGTGGTTTGTTCTTCAGCTTCTTCCGTTATTAATATTTCATTTGAAAACCAAATATCAGATCCTGTTGTTTTAACAAATTTTAATCTAACAGGCTGGAATCCAAAATCAACATTTAAAAAATTAATTTCAAACGCAATCTGGTGAACTCCATTAATATCAGTAAACTCAAATATTGATACATTTGTGGTAATATCTGCCAATGATGTATTTTCACAGTCAACAACAAAAACGGCAAAGTCATTGTCAAATGCGATGCCATCTGCGTTGTTACTTATTTGAAGATAACTTTCTGAAGGTAATAATTGCACACAATCTGAATAGTTAATTTGTGAAATTTTTGGATTTTCACTATCTATTGTTTTCGATAATTTTATAAAACTATAATCCATTGATTGCATCTGCTAAATTAACTGCTGTTGTGTAAGATACTCCGTTTACCTTTACTTTTTCAATCCTTGTTGGATTAATTAAAGGTACACTATTGAAATCGTACAAAGTTATAAAAAAACCATCAATTTTAAACCAATTACGTTTTAATATTATTGAATCATAACCAACCTCGTTAATATTTATTAATTCCGTCCCAATTGTGTCAATGGTTACAAAGTCGCTTTCATTTCTTTGCTCGCCCTCAATTGTTAATAAATTAGTCATCCATTCATAGTCTAACTTTGTTGGATGTATTTTTAAAACTCGGTTATTTGTGTCAACAACTCTTATAAATCCTTTTTGAGTGGCTAAATTATCCAGCAATGTTTTGACCGTTTCAAATTCTGCTACAACCTTTGTTTTAAACACCATCGGTGATAAAATTGCATCGCTTAAATCTGTTACATTAATATTCCCACCTTCAACAGTTGCAACCGTTTCTGTTCCGTATTTTGTGGAAAGTAAACCGTTATTTTTAAAGAATGTATTTTGTATTATTCCGCTTGGTTTGTATTTGGATGCTGTCTTTAAATAACTGCTCCAATATTTCATATTTCTTTTT
>CAIKXD010000031.1 GCA_903831265.1 uncultured Bacteroidota bacterium | reverse complement strand
TTTTTTAGTTCAATAATATTAGCCTTCTTTATGTATTTGTATTTAAGCTTTATTGATCAAACACTCATCGACCAAATTATAGAAAAGGCAGAGGAAGAAATGTTAAATAAAAAAATGCCTGATGATCAAATTGAAGAGGCCATTAAAATGACCAAAATGTTTACTACTCCTACAGTAATGGCATTTTTTACCATCCTAATTAACAGCTTTATGGGAGCAATATTTGGGTTAATTACTGCTGCATTTTTGAAAAGAGACAATCAGAATTTTAATAATTTTATTAAAGAAAATCAATAGTGATTAAGGCCTCTATAGTTATTCCCTTATTGAATGAGCAGGATTCTTTAAAAGAGCTTGCACAATGGATAGACAAGGTGCTTGTAGCGCATAATATGTCGTATGAAGTTATTTTTGTTGATGATGGAAGTACAGATGGTTCTTGGAAAATTATTACTGAATTAAGCGCCAAGGATGATAGAATTAAAGGGGTAAAATTTCAAAGAAATTACGGCAAAAGCGCCGCATTAAACACTGCATTTGAAGTAGCTCAAGGTGAAGTGGTTTTTACGATGGATGCCGACTTGCAAGATTCCCCAGATGAATTGCCAGCAATGTATGATATGATTGTTAAGGATGGTTTTGATTTAGTTTCGGGATGGAAAGAAAAACGCCATGATCCATTATCAAAGACCATTCCTACCAAATTATTTAATTGGGCTACTCGAAAAATGAGCGGCATTGAATTGCATGATTTTAATTGCGGATTAAAAGCTTATCGTAAAAACGTGATTAAAAGTATTGAAGTTTATGGCGAGATGCATCGCTACATACCTGTAATTGCAAAATGGGCAGGTTTTAGAAAAATAACAGAAAAATCGGTAACACATTATGAACGCAAGTTTGGAGTGAGTAAATTTGGCTTAGAAAGATTTGTAAATGGCTTTTTAGATTTATTGACCATCACATTTGTTAGTCGCTTTGGTAAAAGACCTATGCATTTTTTTGGCTCTATAGGAACATTGATGTTCTTGTTGGGTGGCGGTGTTTCGTTATGGTTAATTATCGAAAAAGTAATCAATATATACAAGCATGCTTATGTGCGTGATGTAACAGATCAGCCTTTATTTTATTTGGCCTTAATAAGTATGGTAATTGGTACACAATTATTTTTAGCAGGCTTTTTAGGAGAGCTAATTGCTAGAAATTCGCCTAACAGAAATTCGTATTTGGTAGAAAAGCAATTGAACCTTCAGCAAACAGAAGAAACCAGGTAAGCTCAGTTTTTTAATGCAAATAAATGCATACTTAGTTAAACAACTCAAATTATCTCATCAGCAAATTAAAGAGGATATCAGTTTAGGCTATGTATTAATCGATGGTGAAATTGCGATTCAAAAGCAAGAAATAAGCATAACAAATACCATTAATTACAAGCAAGATTTAGTTCAAAAAGCGAAACAACTTTTTTATTATGCCTACCACAAGCCCGTAGGAGTAGAGAGTACACTCAATAAGGCAATAGCCAATAATTTAATTGAAGCAACAGGTATACAAGATTATTTTTTTCCAATTGGTCGCTTAGATAAAGCCTCCGAGGGGTTAATGATTTTGACAAATGACGGCCATCTTTACAAACAAATTATAGCAATTGAAAGTGCCATAGAAAAAAAATATGAAGTGGAGGTTGATCGCAAAATTGATGATGACTTTATTATAAGCATGTCGGAAGGTATTGTAATTATGGGTATTTCTACCAAGCCTTGCAAAGTGCGTATTTTGAATAATCATACATTTTACATTACCTTGGTTGAGGGAAGGAATAGGCAAATAAGAAGAATGTGTTATAAATTAGGATATGAAGTGTTGGTTTTGAAAAGAGTTGCGATTGGAAAACTATCTTTAGATGACTTGCCAATTGGACAACATAAAACTCTTATGATTACAGATATCATTTAGTTTGTGTGCTAATTTAACCCAGTTTTTTTAATTTACTGAATTTCTTTTGCAACCAAATCTATTACTCGTTTATCCCATAATATTTTGTAATGTCCGGCATTTTCAATAGGAATGAGTTGGCAATTTTTTAAGTTTTTTGCAACTGTTTCTGCATTATGAAATGGAATTACCTTGTCCTGCCTATCGTGTATAATCATTGCGTGGTTTAAATGTATTTGATGGCAAAGTAAGCTTGCTGTCATATCTTTAATTTTAACTTGATACATTTTCTCCACTTTAGCTTCCATCTTTTGTTGTACTTTTTTGCTAATTTTAAGTAAACCGTAAAAATCATCAAAGGCTTTTTGCAGCTCGTTGGGTGTGGTAATCATAATAAGTTTATCTAACCTAATTTCCTTGTTGTGCAATATTGCATTCATTAAAACAACACTCCCAAATGAATGTGTAATAGCTATATCAATATGTTCTATTTGATTGCAAATTAAAAGTGCGGCATCTGAATTTCTAAAAAGTGTGGTTTGTTTTCCTCCACTTTGTCCGTGAGCAGGGCAATCAAAGGCAATTACTTTAAAATCATTTTCATTCAGCAATTTAACAAAAGCGCCTAAACTACCCGCATTGCTTTCCCAACCATGCACCAATAGGGCAGTTTTGCTGCCATTTCCCCAAGTGTATTTTTTTATATAGGTATCTTCAAATGCTATATTTTCAGCTTTCGCGGATTTAATTACTTCAATTTCTCTATCTCTTAATTTTTTATTGATAGGTGTGCAAAATAGTTTGAAGGCAATAGTTGCGGCATAGGAAGTAGAAATTATGGATAAGAATTTTAGAAAAAGTTGGTAAAATTTGAGCATAAAAATTTTAGAGTATAAAGAAGTAAATTTATGAAAATTAAATTATTCAAACCCTTTAACCAAATTCCATATTAGAAATCTACTCAAATTATGTTACTTTATTTCAATTTCAAGCACTTACTCCCATTTTGAATTTCAAAATAACGTAACATTCTTTCAATCCAAAGCAGTGTGTTAGCACCTTACATTATTGCAAAATTTTGTTGACTAACGATTTTTACCGCATAATTTGGGTTAAACAATTGTTTTGATGGCATAAATTTTAAAGTCACTCATTTGATAGTTTTTTATGAGGCAAAAAGTATTGAAAACTTTTATGATAATTATTTTGATAAGTTTTATTTTTTATTTTTATTTGGAGTAATAATTTATAATACCTATAAAAATGATAAAGAAAATACTCAAAATTAGTTTAGTGATTGCCTTATTTGGCAGTACTGTTTTTGCCCAAAGGAATTGCGGCACTATGGATTACTTGGATCACCAGTTGCAAAGCGATCCTGCTCTTCAACAAAGAATGAATGAAATTGAAGAACATACGAATAATTTTGTTCTTGAAGAGGGTAACAGGGTTGGTGCAAGTGTAACAATTCCGGTTGTGTTTCATGTTTTATATAACAATTCAACACAAAATATTAGCGATGCTCGTATTTTAGCTCAGTTAGATGTTTTAAACAAAGATTACAGAAAATTAAATAGTGACATTGCTAATGTTCCAGCCGCATTTTCGGGATTAGCTGCAGATGCAAGTATTGAATTTTGCTTGGCTACAGTGGATCCTAATGGCAATGCTACATCAGGAATTGTTAGAAAATCAACTACAGTAACTTCTTTTAGCTCTAACGATGCAATGAAATACTCTGCACAGGGAGGTAACGATGCTTGGAATAGTAGTAAATACCTAAACATTTGGATTTGCAATTTAGGTGGTGGTTTACTTGGTTATGCTCAATTTCCAGGTGGTGCTACTGCTACAGATGGTGTAGTAGTTTTGTTCGGCACAGTAGGTAGTTCAACAGTACCAGGAACATCTACTCCTTACCATTTAGGAAGAACATTAACGCATGAAGTTGGACATTGGTTAAACTTAAGACACATATGGGGTGATGCAAATTGCGGTAACGATTTGGTTACTGATACACCTACCCAACAAACATCAAACTATGGATGTCCTGCTTTCCCAAAAGTTACATGCAGCAATGGACCTAATGGCGATATGTTTATGAATTACATGGATTATGTTGATGATGCATGTATGTATATGTTAACTACGGGTCAAAAGGCAAGAGCTCAAGCTTTATTCGCTGTAGGTGGTGCCCGTGCAAGTTTGTTAACTAGCGGTGGTTGTGGAGCAGCTACACCAACATGTGGAACTCCTTCGAGCTTAACTGCCGGAAGTATTACAAATACAGCTGCTACCCTTAGTTGGGCTGCAGTGAGCGGGGCAACAAGTTATAACGTTCGTTACAAATTAACATCAAGCACTACTTGGTTAACAACAACTTCAACAACCACTAGTAAGGCAATTACTGGTTTAACCTTAGGGTCTGTTTACGAATTTCAGGTGCAAGCCGTATGCAGTGTAATTGGCACTTATTCTTCTTCAGTTAACTTTACTACAACAGGCGGAAGCGCAGGTACTAGCAATGCTGTTACAATCGGTACAGGTACATCAACCACCGGAAATATGCCTTATGGAACCTATTTTATGGACCATAGAAGTCAGATTATAATTACAAGAGCTGAGCTTGTAGCAGCTGGATATACCAGTGCTAATAATTTAATTAAAGATTTAGCATTTTTTACAGGAACTGCAAGCTCTCAAACAATGACAAGTTTTACTATTAAAATTTCTCATACAACATCTTCAAGTTTTAGCTCTACAAGTTTCCTTACAGGAAGTGGAACAGTTACTGTATTTAATGGTAATGTAGCCGCTCTTTCAAATCAGTGGAATACACATACTTTTAGTACGCCATTTGCATACAATGGAACCAGTAATTTGTTAATCGACATCTGTTTCAATAATAGTTCTTATACCACTGATACGCCTGTTAGATTTACAACAACATCATCGAATACAGCATTGTACAAAAGACAAGATGTTGCTGCTGGAGGCATTTGCACGACAACAACTGGTACTCGATCTAAGTCTAGACCTAATGTTCGTTTTACATTTGGCAATACAGCTCGTTTTGCCCAAGAGCTAACAGCAGAGGTAATGCCAGTTTTTGAAGTTTATCCAAACCCTGCTACAGCGTTTTTAAATGTAAAATTTGCTGTGAGTAATGATAATACACCTGTTAGAATTACAATTGTAAATATAACAGGACAAGTGGTTGCAAATATTTCTAAAGGTTCAATGCAACAAGGCGAGTATCTTGAAACTATTGAGTTAAATAATGATGCAGCTATTCAAATGCCTGCAGGTATTTATATTTGTACAATTGAGCAAGGTGATCAAATGCAATACAAAAAGTTTATTTTA
>CAIKXD010000030.1 GCA_903831265.1 uncultured Bacteroidota bacterium | reverse complement strand
ATAAGCGCGAATACATCTCGACTGCGCTCGATGTGACAATCGGAAACCCTTTTCAGTTCGAGTAAGCGCTGCCTCTTTGCGCTATATCGAGAACCTGCAAACCCCTCCTCGATACGCTCGTTCCTCGCACTCTTGTCCTGAGCTTGACGAAGGGCGAAGTGACTGAAAAACCCTTGTCAGTTCGAGCGGAGTCGAGAACAAAAAAACTAAACTATAAAAGCTAATGGTATAATACGTGCGATTAAATATAAAGTCACTAGCGTCTACACGTTATTGTAAATAATTATCTAGAACTCAATACAGTCATGTATTTGACCTGCATTTTGTTTTTCAACGATTTCAATTAAGATTTTCAATACTTCATCTTTGTAGATGAATATTGGCAAATATGTTTTCTCACAGGTAATTGAATTACTTAGGTATGATGATTTTAATAAAATAGTTAAAAAACATGGAGGTAACCATAAAGTAAAAACGTTTAGTTGTTGGCATCATCTTTTGTGTATGATTTTCGGACAACTTGGCAAGCGAGAAAGTTTAAGTGATCTGGCTTTGATACTACAATCTCAAAAATCAAAATGGTATCATTTAGGTTTAGGTACTACTATTTCAAAATCTAATTTAGCACGAGCAAATGAAAATAGAGACTGGAGAATTTATGCTGATTACGCCTATCTATTAATAGCAAAAGCTAGGTTAATATCATCAATCAAAAATGAGTTTGAAGTTAAAGTAGAAGGGAATGTTTATGCCGTTGATTCTACAACTATTGATTTATGTTTAAACGTATTTTGGTGGGCTAAGTTTCGTAAAAATAAAGGTGCAATAAAGTTACATACTCAGTTTGATGTTAAGAGTAATATACCCAGTTTCATTCATTTTACAGATGGTAGTGTTCACGATGTAAACGTGATGGATGTATTAATTTATGAGCCAGGCAGCTACTATATTTTTGATCGTGGATATGTTGATTTTGAAAGATTGTTTTTTATTGATGAGTCGCAGGCTTGGTTTGTTACAAGACCAAAAGATAATATGAATTACCGTAGACTATATTCAAATAAAGTAAATAAATCTACTGGAATAAAAGTTGATCAAATAATCAAATTAAATAATCATTATGCGTGTAAAAAGTACTCGAAAAATTTAAGATTAATAAAATACTTTGATGTTGAAACGAAGATAGAAATTGAATTTATCACAAATAATTTTGAGTTAACGGCACTAGAAATTGCAAGACTTTATAAATATCGTTGGAGTGTAGAATTATTTTTCAAATGGATTAAACAGCACCTTCAAGTTCAAACTTTTTGGGGAACAACAGAGAATGCAGTAAAGGTTCAGGTTTACACAGCTATAATAACTTATTGTACTGTGGCGCTAATGAAAGATACTCTCAAAATTAATAAAACGAATTACGAAATATTACAAATTTTAAGCCTAACATTATTAACCAAAACTCCAGTAAATGAACTGTTTGACAGCGATGAATTACAAATAACAAATAACGAAAATCATAACCAGTTGATTCTCTTTTGATTATAAAGGGACGCTAGTGATTTGTTTATTAATCGAACTCAGGTTTTAAACAACTAATACCAAATTAACATATATCTTAATATCAATGTACGTGGTCTTTTTCACCACTATTTTTCTAAAAACATGTTTTATAGGTAATGCTATGTAATATTTTTCACAAATCATATTGATAAAAAACAGCTTCTTATCTTAAGCTTAAAACATAAATTATTTGGTATAAAACAAAATTTTCCCTTAAAGTGTTT
>CAIKXD010000029.1 GCA_903831265.1 uncultured Bacteroidota bacterium | reverse complement strand
TTGCCATTACTCCAATTTGTTTTTATAATAAAAGTCCATAGCTTGTTCGATTCCATCAGTTTCCCAAACATTTAGAACCTGATCAGTGGGATCTTCAAAACCAATTAATAAATCAAACCTACTCTTCAATTTTAAATACAATTCATTATCTCCACCCTTCACCATTTTCAGGTAATCAAGCTTGCCGGAAATAACATTTGCCATATCTGGCTTGCCATTCTTTACATGGCCTTTGTCGGCAATGTATTGCTGTAAAAAGAATCCTGATGCTCTTTCGTAACCATACCTTTCCCAGTAATAAAGCCACATACGCAATTGCTTGATGTATCGCTGCTGCACATTGACTTTTTCATTCACCAACAGGCCGGTTACTTCTTTACGGTAGCCATCTTTTTGCAAACGGGTTTTGCTTTCTTTAATGTGAAAGTTTTGCTCAGCAATTATCCTGTGTAATTCTTTTAAAAACGCACTCCCGGGCTGATACACGCTGTGCATGGAACTAAAAGTGATGTCATCGGCATATCGGCTGTATTTTAGGCCAAAACGTTTTGCTACACCTGACAATAAATAATCAAGGCGTTGACAAACAATATTTGTTATAACTGGTGATGTGGGAGCGCCTTGTGGTAATACATTTCGGTTTTCTTTTATCCATTCGCCATTTTTTTTTCGTTCTACATTCAATTCGGTACAGCACAATGATGCAATAATATTTGCTAAATTATTTCTATTATTTTTTGAAATTTTCTTATCAAAATGATATTTAATTAACTGAACAATAATTGAAACTATTTTGTCATTAGTTATTTCATTATTTTCTTTGTTCGAAAGTTTAATAGAATCTTTTATTGGAATTAAATTGCTTTTACTTACGTTAATTATTATAAAACCATTAAAAATATTAAATTCATCAACTTCTACTGTGTACGGAATTCCACCGCCCGCTTTTAGTTTTAAATAGTAACTTCCTTTATTAAGTAAAATATCTTCATATTTTATATATAATCTTTTTTGTTTTATATTTTTAATTACTTTTTCATGTATGGCAAATCCGATACTAGCTGAAGTTTTTTCTGGTTCTGAAATTTTGGTATCAAATGTATTAATTAAATTAAAAGGTTTTAACTGTAAGCATTTCCAAACTCTTGCCTGATCAACCGAAGGGAAAAAATCTTTTAGATCAATATTATATACATACCTACTGCCAACATGTAATTTGGCATTATCTACTATTGACCTATCTCTCACAAAACCCATAGCGGCATTATGTGGTTCGTAAACACATTGTAATACAAAACTCAATGTTTTTTGTATAGACTTTAGTCCTTTAACGGGGGCATGTATGCAGCGTTCTGCACCTGATTTTTTCTTAATTTTAAATTCAGTATACCGCTTTCTTCCAAGTTTAGGGTTGGCATACCATGTTAGCTGTTTTAATTCAAATGGAACAGCCTTATCACCATATACCAGTGGTTTCGCTTCATTCAATACATGAAGCAAATCTTCCCTGGACTGCATTTTTTCAAAAGCAGTTCTGATTTGGTCAATATGTGCTTGTTCCTGTTTCATAATTTTATAAAAGTTCAATGAAGCCTGCTGCGTTATTCTTTGTATATGAATTCACATATTTAAAAATTAATAATTAATAATATTTCATTTGATTTTTGAAAAGTTTTATTGAAGTGCTATTTAAGTTAAAAACTTTAGCAACCAATTAAGTTTACAATAACCTAGAAACATTCATCCCCCGGAAACCGGGGAACACCAACCGGTCTGAAACAGCCTTGCGGTAGTTTCCAGTTGGCACAAATCAATATCTTGCAGCAGGCATTCAAAGAACAATTTTCAAAAGAATCTACCAACTGAATTCAGTTTAAATAACTTTCGGTAGACTAAATTACAAATAGCAATAATCAGTTGAAAATCATTTAGTTGGTACTTCAAATTTATCACTTAATATATAACTCTGAACGTCAAATTCAGTCTTTCTCCAATTTTTAGGGCAGTCTTAGGTACTTGGTGTTGCCAAAAATGTTGAGTAGCACCCCCCATCACTAAGAAAGTCCCGTGTTTTAACTCTACTTCAAATTTCTCTTTATGGTCGTCAATTCTTCTTAATTGAAATTTTCGGGTTGCTCCAAAATTTACCGATCCAATAATAGGGTTTTTCCCCAATTCCTTTTCAGCGTCTGTATGCCATCCCACATAGTCCTGTCCATCACGATAGCGGTTAAGTAACACACTTGAAAATTTCACTTTGGCTACCGCTTCAATTTTTTCTTTTATCTGTAAAAGTTCGTCAGTCCATGGGAGTGGATTAAGTGTAATGCCAGAAAAAGTATATGGCTTATTATTGTTGCCATACCAAGCAGAAAGTCGAGGCAAAAGCAATTGTTTGCCATACATCATTATTTTGTCTTGTTTCCATTCGATTGTTTCCAAAAGATTTTTAAAAATTCTATCACTTTCTGATTTTTCAAAGAATGCTGGATGGTAAATCAATTCAGCATCCTGCAATTTGATCATTGGGTTCGGGGCTTCAAATGTTTGTCCGAATAAATCTGCTTGAATATTGTTGCTCATATATTGTAAATTTAATTGTTTATAAGTTCGCTTTGAAAATGTATTCAACCCTTGAAATTGATTTTGTAATCTTTTTCATTGCACTAGGTCTGAAAATTTCGGTAAGAATAGAACTGCCGTTTGATGACAATAAATTTGACTGACCAAACATTTTGTAAAATGTTTGTAATCTGATTCCGTTTACTGGACTTACGCAAACAAAATAATTCAAGCCGTCAAAGTTATTTGTCACATTTTTAAAGACTTGATTCAAGTCCAACGAATGTATGTCAAGCACATTAGAAAAAAGATGAATTTTGATTTTTCTGCTTAACTGAAACCTTTTAATAGAAAGGCTGGTATCAGCCTTTTCATTTATTGAAAAGGTTTGTGGTTTTGGTTTTCTTTGATAAATGGCATCAATATGTTCCAATCCTCTTTGTAGAGCAATCGAAGATGGTTCAATTAAAATGAATTTTGACAAATCAAGATTGATATTATTATTCTTAATAAAGTCTATTAACACACATGATGCAAAAGCCTGTCCGCAACCCCAGTCTATAATTTCAGCCGATTTGTTTTTAAAATCCTCTTTACCAAACAATGATGCAAAAGCAAGATTTAGTTTGTGTTGGTGCATATCAGCATATGAAGCCAAATAGGTATTGAGTTGTTCGGCTGTTTGCAAAATGGCAGTACCATTTCCGAGTTGGCTATAATATTTTGAATATCCATCAACTGGGAATTGTTGAATATTAAACTCACAAATTGCTTTGAAAGTTGGATTTACTGCAATTGCAGATTTTATATTGTTAGCGTAGTTATAGCTCATATTTTCCTTATTTTGTTTTTAAAAATTAAATTGATGATGCAAATATTAGTCCTATCTGTTCAGTCAAACTGAACTAATAAATTTCAATTTTATCAATTTTTTAAACGTTTATTTTATTACGATGCAAATAAATACTACATTTGTTCAGTCAAACTGAACTAATATGTCAATAAATAAAAAAGCACTAACACGCTATCTTGCTTACGATAGGTGTCTAAGGAATACAGGAGCCAAATACACTTGGAAAAAATTAATAGATGAAGCCAATAAAGCTTTATTGGAAGAAGGTTTGGAAGGAATTGGGAAAACTCAATTTTATGCAGATATGCAGTATTTGGAATTCTCACAATGGAAAGCCCCAATTGAAAAATACAAAGATGGAAGAACAGTTTATTTCAAATATTCAAATTCAGCATATTCAATTAACAACCAGCCTTTAAATGAAACAGAAACCAAGCAATTAAAGTCTGCAATACAGGTATTATCTAGATTTAAGGGCGTTCCGCAATTTGAGTTTATCAATGAAATAATTCCAGCCATTGAATCTAAACTTGGTTTGGTAACCCTTGAAAAAGATGTCATTTCATTTGAAAATAATTTGGATTATGAAGGTTCAAAATTTATTACGCCTTTATTCAATGCCATAGTAAACAAAAGATCATTGAATATTGAATATCAAGACTTCAAAAGCCCTTTTCCATATTCAATTGCGTTTCATCCATATTATTTGAAGCAGTACAATAATCGTTGGTTTGTATTTGGTTATAACGAGTTTACAAAAAATCAATACTGGAATATGGCATTAGATAGAATTAAGACTATTGAAGAAGCTAAAGCCGAATACATTGAAACCGATGTAGATTGGGAGGATTATTTTTACGATTTAATTGGCGTAACAAAGAAAGTAGATGATGAAATTCAAACTGTTAAGTTGTCGTTTTCTCCAAGTCAAGCCCCATATATAGTAACGAAACCAATACATCCAACTCAAAAAATTAAAAATACAGAAAGTGGTCTTGAAGTTACAATTAGTGTAGTCCTAAATTATGAGTTAGAAAAGTTGATTTTGTCTTTTGGAGAAACAGTCAAAGTATTAAGTCCAAGTTCATTTCAAGAAATAATTTTAGAAAGGGTAAGCAAATCTGCTAGTCTGTATTAGCTTTAAAAACTAGTACTTTATTTTACAATTTTGGGGTTTAAAATTTTTTTTTTAATACAAAGTAGGGAAATTACTTATGTAAAAACTTTTTCAG
>CAIKXD010000028.1 GCA_903831265.1 uncultured Bacteroidota bacterium | reverse complement strand
TACGTACTGATTGTGACTTTTGGAAACTATCATCTGCAAGGGTTTTATGACTTTCAACACAAATGTCTTGCATTTAATCTTATATTTTCATTCGCTTTCTCAATATTTATCAACCATCAAAGACGTTTGAGTGAACCCTAACTAAAACCGATGAGGGCTGCAATTTGAATATACAAAATGCCGAAAAATTTTGGTCGGCTAGTAAGTATTTGGTGGTATTGATTGAAAAGAAATAGCGTAAATTAATTTCGTTAATAAAGCGTTGAAATCATTGCCACCACTTGCTCAACTTCTTCCATGGTATTTGATTTGCCGAAACTAAAACGGAGCGAAGATTGTGCTTCATTTTCGGTTAAACCCATAGCTAACAATACATGAGATGCTGTAGATTTTGCAGAAGCGCATGCCGAACCATTAGCAACGGCTACATTTTTAAGATTTTTAATTAAATCTGCGGCTGATTTATCTTTAAAACAAATATTGGTAGTATTATACAGTCTGTTTTTAATATCACCGTTAATAAATGTATTTGGCAAAAGGGTTAAGCGTTGTTCCAGAATTGTTTTTAAGCGAGAAATTTTAATGCCATCATCCCACATGCTATTAGTAGCTATATCGCATGCTTTGCCAAAACCAACTATGCCTGTTACATTTAAAGTGCCTGAGCGCAAACCATGCTGATGACCGCCACCATCAATCAATGGAGTTAATGTAACTCTTGGATTTCCTTTTTTTATATACAAAGCACCAACTCCTTTCGGGCCATACATTTTATGTGAAGCCATACATAGCAAATCAATGTCATCATCTTTAACATCAATAATCATTTTTCCTGCAGTTTGAGTAGCATCACAAAATACTAATACATTTTTTTCGTGCGCTATTTTTGCAATTTCTTTAATAGGATGTAGCGTGCCAGTTTCATTGTTGGCATGCATTATACAAGCTAGGCATGTTTTTTCGTTAATGGCCTTTTTAAATTGTTCAAGATCAATTTGTCCTAATCTGTTTACAGGTAAAACAGTTATTTCAAATCCTTTTTTAGCTAATACATCTAATGTTTCAAGCACTGCAAGATGCTCGGTGGCGCAGGTAATGATATGATTTTTGGTTCCACCATAAACATTTAAAATCCCTTTAATGGCCATGTTAATACTTTCTGTAGCACCCGAAGTAAAAATAATTTCTTCTTTATTTGCATTGATAAGCTGTGCTACTTGAATCTGAGCTGTTTCTACTGCTTGCTCGGCAATCCAACCATAAGCATGCGTTTTGCTCGATGCATTTCCAAAATGTTGCGTAAAATAAGGCAACATAGCAGATAAAACATCTTCAAGAACAGGTGTTGTGGCGTTATGATCTAAGTAAATAGAATTATTCATTGTTATTTTGCTTTTTCTTCCTTAAAGAAACTATCTGCAATACCTTTGTTTACAATGTAATTGGCGTAGGTAATACTTAATGTTGCTTTTTGCGGTTTATTGTCTTTCACTTTAGGTTTTTCGCCTCCAAAATCGCCTGTAACACCCAACGGTAAAGTAGCTTTAGTAACTTCAAAAGTAAATGTAAGTTGCGAAGGTAAATCAAAAGGATTGGCTTTGGCAGGATAATCGAATAAGGTTACAAAGTTTCCGTTCGACTTTGAAACAGCATCTATCTTTCTAATTGTTTGTGTTTTGCGGTCAATCCAAATGGTGGCAAGCAATATATCTGCGCTTTCATCTAATGAAATAATTTTTACTACATAGGTATTTATTTTGTTGATGATTTCATTTTTCATGAAAATGGCACTGTACTTTTTCTCAAAAAGTTCATTAAAAGTAAAATTCAATCCGCGCTTAGGGAGCATGGCAAATCCTTTACTTACTAATTTTATTTTGTCGGGTTTTTTAAAGTATAACTTTCCATCCTTTACAGGAATTTTTATAAAGGTAACATTCACCTTTATTTTGATGTCGGCCGTATAATCATTTACCTTATTGAACTTATGCTTAACACTATCTAATAAGGGCAGTACGTTAAATTCTTGTGCTTGTGTGCGGCCAAGATTTAGGAAAATTAAAACGAGTAAATTAAAATAAATAAGTGCTTTTTTTGTCATATATCGTCCTATGTAAGAATATCTTTTCTTTTGAAATACCAAGTTGTAAATCCTAGAAAAATAAAAATGTGAGTTACAAGCGCCACCACTGCTGTATTTACTTTATGCCAATCAACAGGGTCCGAAAAAAATTCGCGCCAAGCGCCCATGTAGGTGGTAAACATAAATGGTTTAACTGCTCTAAAAATACTTAAATCAATAGAACTTACAATCATAAAAACAATGATAATTGACATTGTCATAATAATTGGACCAAGCGAACTATCGACAACTGCCGATAGCATAAAAGCCAATGAGGCCACCATGCTCATACTCAAAAAAGAAAATGCAAAAGACGCTAAAATGCGCCATAAAGCATCGCTACTATCAAAAATGTACAGCATATCTTTCATCACAAACAAATCGCCTTCTCCAAAAATAAGCAGCCCTGTACCAATGCTTAAAGCTGCCATAAAAACTACAATGGCTAAAACATAAATTAATACGGCTGTAAATTTGGCCCATATAATTTGAGTTCTGCTTATGGGACGAATTAAAAGTATACGCAAAGTTCCCGCAGCAGCTTCTCCAGCAATTAAATCTCCAGCAACTAAGGCAATTAAAAAAGGAATATGAACCCACAAACTGCTTAATATTATAAATACACTCAAATAACCATTCAATAAATTTCCTTGAAAAGTAAATGAATCTTTTAAGCTCTGTGTGCCAAGCTCTAAATAGCTTTCGCCATCAACAAACAATGCTATTTGTATAACAATTACTATAAATGCGATGGCTCCAAAACCAATATAACTTCTTCCTTTTCGGAAAATTTTATAAAGTTCTGTTTGCACCAAATTTAAAAAAAGCAGATTCATCAATTATAGAAATTAACTACAGGTAAATAATAAAATATAACATTTATTGCGCTCAAATTTAAGTCATGTTTAAAAAATAATCTTCTAAAGAACGCACCGGAATCATCGATTTTACTGCAAATCCATGGTCTAAAAACAACTTATTGATTTGAGCCACTTCAGTGCTTAATAAATTAAAATGGTAGCGTGAATGAACAACTTCAATAAATTTTTTAGTTAAAAAATCATGTTGTTTTATAAAAGCGAATGCTTTTGTATCATCTTCAAATTCAAAACTAACATGCAATTCATTAAAGCTCAATAGCTCATTAACACTGCCTTCCACAACTTTGCTGCCTTTTTGAATAATAATCATCCTGTTGCAAATAATTTCAATTTCGCTCAATATGTGCGATGATATTAAAATTGTTTTACCTTGTTCTTTGTTGAGCTTTAAAATTAAATCGCGCACATCTTTTACGCCTTGTGGATCAAGTCCATTGGTGGGCTCATCTAAAATAATTAAATCAGGATTATGCATCAAGGCTTGCGCAAAACCTAAGCGTTGTTTCATCCCTTGCGAAAATGTTTTTACCTTGCTTTTTTCTCTCCCTTTTAATCCAACAAGCTCTAATATTTCATACAATTTATCTTTGCTTAATCGGGCAGATTGCAACTTGTTTAGCATTTCTAAATTTTGAAGCGCAGTGAGGTAATTATAAAAATCGGGCTTTTCAATAATAGCGCCAATACGACTTAAAATATGTTCACGATTATCTTTTAATTCTTTACCAAAAATGGAAATACTGCCAGCACTCGGAAATATTAAGCTCATCAACATTCTTATGGTGGTGCTTTTGCCTGCGCCATTTGGTCCTAAAAAGCCATATACATCGCCTTGGTATATAGTTAAATCTAACTTATTTACCGCTGTAAACTTGTCGAATTGTTTACTTAACTGTGTGGTTTGAATGATGGGCGTAGCGTTCAATTTTTATAAAGTATAATTTGCAAACAAAAATAAGGGCTAATAGTTTAGAGCCAAATCGATTTCTGTGCTTTTAGTTAGGAGAAATACATACTTGATTTATCAAATCAAACAAGCAATTTTTTACCAGCGAGGGCTGCTCGTTTGAGATTAAATGTCCATTGTTAGGAAGAAATATATATTGATGCGGTGCATTCACTAAAACACTATCAGTATATTTTCCGTTTTGGGGATAAATGATGTAATCTTTTCCACCCTGTAAAATAATTGTAGGCTGAATAATTTCCTTCCACAACGGTGTCATTTTTTCAAGTTCTTTTTGATGCGCAAATTTTTCATCGCTTGATACATTAATTGGCTTTTTAAATAGTAATTTTCCAAGGCTACTTTGTACCGGTTTCGAAAACCACCAAAACTTTTCTAACTTGGGATCGGCAGCGTTTGAAATAAGCAAAAGTGCTTTTACTTTTACTTTGTTTAATGCTGCTAAATACGAAGCAATTGGGCCACCGTAACTGCGTCCAATAATTATAATAGGCACCTTGCTGTATTTGTCAATAATAGGTTGTAAGAGTAATGCTTGTTGCGCAATAGATGTTACTGTACCTCCTTTAGTAGAGTTGCCATAGCCAGCTCGGTCTATAGAAATCATTTGAAAGTTTTTTAATAAAGTGCTATCGCTTAAATAGTCGATGTAGCCATACCATCGGCCTGGAGCACCATGTATAAATAACAATAAGGGTAATTCTTTAGCGCCTGCATGCGCATAAAAAACAGCATGACCTAGTGTATCATATTGTAAAAAATTAGGAGTTGGTTGATGCGTTTTGTAATAGGCTTTAAGCTCCTTGTTGTTCATGGTAAACTTGCCATAGCATGCACTTAAGAGTGTAATGCTAATCAAGAAAAATAAAAATGAAAAGGAATTAAATTTCAATTATAGTATGTAAAACTGATTACTTATTTTCTTCTGAAACGGCATCTAATTTAAACGAAATAGGCAACGTAAAATATACGCTTACAGCTTTTCCTCCTTGTGTTCCTGGTTTCCAATTTGGCATTGACTCAACCACTCTTATCGCTTCTTTTTCAAGTAATTTTCCATCTACAACACCACGCAATACTTGAACATTGATTATATTGCCTGTGGCGTCCACAATAAATTTTACAAACACTTTTCCTTCAACACCCATTTTACGGCATTCTTCGGGATATTTTATTTTACTGTTTAAATAGTGCATTAATGCCGCTTGTCCACCCGGAAACTCTGGCATTTTTTCCACAATCACAAAAGTTTCCTCTTGAGGAGATTCTTCAACAGCTTTTGGCGCTTGTATAAGTTGCTCCGAATCTTGTGTTTGTGCTATTGAAATTCGGCTTCCTAAAAGTATGGCGACCACTAAAAAAATGTTTTTCATTATTTGTGTAATTGTAAATCCTATAAGGTAAATTTAATGGGAACTGTCAACTGCACGCTCACAGGTTTGCCATTTTGATATCCTGGTTCCCATTGAGGCATTTCCTTAATCACTCTTAAAGCTTCAGCATTTAACTCTTCACCGCCTTTCACACCTCTCCTTACTTCGGTGCTAGTAACATTCCCTTTTTTATCAATAATAAAAAAAATGTAAACTGTGCCAGCAATACCAGATTTTTGCGCAGCTTTTGGATACACAATATTATCGCTAATATATTTGAACATAGCATTTTCGCCCCCCGGAAATTTGGGCATTTGCTCTACTAAAACAAACGGTACATCTTTTTCTTGTTCTACAACTGCAGGCTTTTCTGCCGGAGGTAATATTTCTTCATGATTACTTTGTGCTAAAACATCATTAGATAGGCTTAAACCAAGCGCTATAATAGCTATAAAGTTTTTTTTCATTTGTTTTTATTTTCTGTAAAAGTAAATAATTAGATCAAAAGATATTTATTTAAAATCTCAAATTAAACAAATCCTTAACACATCCTTAATTATCCACTAATAACACCTGTTTAAATTTGTCATCAAATAAAAATAGAAATCATGTTAAACTCATTGCACTATTTTAACTCCAACACGCAACAAATTTATCGCGTAAAAAGCAAAGGTAAATTCAATTGGTCTTTCAACAAAAATATCCGCAAGTATTTTGTACATCAAATGATAGATCTTTTTGTTGGATTAAGGATTTTACTTATTGGAATGGGCATTTGGGCTTTTTTGCTCTAAGCTTAAGGCTTATTTAAACCAAATTTAGTCTATATTGCAAGTCTTTATTAGTTTTGCAATATGAACTTAGTTTTAGATTTTGGTAATACCCGAATAAAGGCAGGCTTATTTGAGAAAGATATACTCAAAAAGCGGTTTGTAGAAACCAATATTGCTGTCGTAATTGACTTTCTGAAACAATTTGAAATTGATAAAATACTTGTGGCCACTGTGGTTGAATTGCCCGAGGAAACTATAAAACATATTGAAAAATTAGGGAAACCCCAGTTTTTTCAGTCCACTACACCAACGCCAATTAGCAATTTTTATCAATCTGTAAATACACTTGGCAGCGATCGTCTAGCTGCAGCTTGTGGGGCCTATCAACAATTTAAAGGAACAGCATTTTTAGTAATTGATGCAGGTACTTGTATCAAATATAATTATACCGATAAAAATGGAAATTTTTTGGGTGGTGGCATCTCTCCGGGCTTAGCCATGCGTTTTAAAGCCATGCATAAATTTACCAATAAATTACCTTTAATATCTTTTGATGAAAATTATCACGAGCTTATTGGCAACAACACGCAAAGTTCATTAAAAATGGGCGCGCAATTAGGAATGATAGCCGAAGTAAAAGGTATTATTGAGCAATACAGGCAAATGGATGAGGCTGTTAACATAGTTTTAACAGGGGGCGATGCTGCTTTTTTGCAAAAAGGATTAAAAAATGGCATCTTTGCCGACCCTGATTTAATTTTAAAAGGATTAAACAGTATTTTAAACTATCAACAATAAAAAATATTAGCCCGAGACTTGCTCTTTAAAATAAGTCGGCAGCGTTTAAGAATGGAAGAAAATATTAAAAAATATAAAGTTGCTCTGCTTATTTTGTGTGCCATGTGGGTGCAATTTACGCAAGCCCAAAACATTACCAACTCTATATACTCTAGATATGGTTATGGCACCGAAGTGTTTAAGGGATTTGCTCAAAATATTGCCCTTGGAGGCACTGGAGTAGCACAAAAAGGCCCCTTTCATTTAAATTACAATAATCCTGCATCAAATGTAGCACTAAAGCTAACTGCTTTTAATGCAGGTATTAGCGCAAATTTTACGCAACAGCTCAACACTACTGATACTATTGTAAATAAAAATGGTTCTTTTGGTTATTTAGCGGTAGGTTTTCCTATCACAAAATGGTGGGGACTTTCATTCGGAATTATACCCTATTCTGGAGTAGGATACAAAGTTGCTGATACTACCACTTTTGGCAAACGAGAAATAGTAAATACCTACAAGGGTTCAGGTGGTTTAAATAAATTGTACATAGCCAATGGCTTCAATCCATTTAAAATTTTTAGCGATAGCCTTATGAAAGGCTTTGCCATTGGTGTTAATTCGGAGTTTACTTTCGGAAATACCACCAACGAAGAGTATAAAAGTTTTATTGGTAATGATACAAGCTACTACTTAAATATATTAAATACCAAGTATCAAATGATGAGAGGCTTTTCCTTTTTATTAGGTTTGCAGCATACTCTTAATGTTAATGATGAAACAAAAATTACGCTTGGATTTAGTTACGGATTTAAAGGCAATTTAAATATTGATGAAAGCATCAATTCCGAAAGATATTTCAATACAAATTTGGCTTCGAGCCTTGTAGATACCGCTTATTATAGCGAGTCGAATACTGTTTTTGCTTATTTACCAAGTCAGTATACTTTTGGGTTTAATGTGCAAATGGGACCAAAGGTAAATTATAGTGTAGAGTATAAAGTGGTTAACTGGGGTTCCGATAGTATCAGCGGGGTGCAAAGTAATTTAAAAAACAGCAGAACTATTGCGGCTGGTTTGCAATATTTTCCTAATAGTCAATCGCCCGATGGAATTTTAGGACATACTTATTACCGTTTTGGATATAAAAATACAGCCTTGCCCTATTATTTAAACGACACTCAAATTTTAGAAAACGCATTTACTTTAGGTGCCGGATTTCCTTTAAGAAAAGCGGTTTCAACAGTAAATATTGGAATGGAAATAGGAAGAAGGGGAACTACTTTAGCTAACTTGGTAAAAGAAAATTACTTTATGATTAATGTTGGTTTTACTATCAACGACCGTTGGTTTATTAAAACTAAATACGATTAATTAAGACCTAAAGATGGATGCAAATAGGTTTTGGAGCGTAGCTAAGGTAAATTTATTTTGTATGCTTTGCCTTGCTGTTTTAACAATGGTTTCTTGCGAAAATGATATCGAAAAGGTTAAAATTATTACAAGTAAAAAGGCGATGCCATTAGAGAAAGGAAAGGGTGTAGAAATTCTTTACAGCGACTCTGCAAAAATTAAAGCACGATTATTGGCTAAAGAACTAAACCGATTTGCCGAAAAACAACCTTACATTGAAATGCCTAAAGGAATAAAAATGTATTTTTACGATGGCAATCAAAAAGTGAATTCTACTTTAACAGCAGAATACGCTAAAGTATTACAGTTTCCTGATAATAATATTATGGAAGCAAAAAGAAAAGTAGTTGTGGTAAACGAAAAAAACGAAACATTGAACACAGAGCATTTGGTATGGAATCAAAAAGAAGAAACCATTGTTTCTGACGCTTATGTAACCATAACCACCAAAGATGAAATAATTATGGGCGAAGGTTTAGAAAGTAATCAAAGCTTTACAAAATATAAGATTAAAAAAATGAAGGGCACCATTAATTTAAAAAAATAGAAACATGAAAAACATGTTTAAAACGCTTCAGGTTATTTGGCTCATTGCTGCTATTGGCGCACTTATTGGCGCGGTTATTAATGCATCTAGCAACAAGTTGCCCGAAGCTGGTATTTTTTTAGCCATTACCTTCATAGGCGCTTATATGTATGGCGTAAATAAAAAAAGAATAAAAAATATTTCTGTTAACACCCAAGAAAATATAACCAATATACCATAACCTTGAGCTCATTAAGCATCATATTAATTGCCATTTTATCTTCTGCATTTTTTTCGGGTATCGAAATTGCTTTTCTTACTTCCAATAAATTAAGAGTGGAGTTAGAAAGTAATCAGGGTTTTTTTCCCGCTAAAATTATTTCATTTTTTATGCGTAATCCGCAACGTTTTATTGCAGCAACATTAGTTGGCAATAATACTACTTTGGTTATTTATGGAATATATACTGCAGCTATTTTGGAGCCATTCTTTCATCAATATATTCACTCGCAGTTTGGGGTCTTAATTTTAAGTGTACTTATTTCCACATTTATCATTGTGGTAACGGCAGAGTTTATTCCAAAAGCGCTTTTCAGCATCAATCCTAATGCAATGCTCAACTTTTTGGCCATTCCTTTTGCAGTGATCTATTTTTTACTTTTTCCAGTAGTTTATATCACCTTAGGTTTTGCAGAATTTTTATTGAAATATGGCTTTCGCATTAATGTAGAGCAAAATGCGGTAACCTTTGGCAGGATTGATTTAGATAACTATGTAAAACAATTTACCACCTCTAATGCGCATAGAGATGATTATGATCATGAGATTCAAATCTTTCAGAATGCACTTGAATTTGGAAGTGTAAAAGCACGCGAATGTATGATTCCGCGCCCCGAATTGATTGGCATGGAAGTAAATGAGGAAATTGCAGATTTGCAAAAAATGTTTGCAGAAACGCATCTTTCTAAAATATTAATTTATGATGAAAGTATTGATAACATTATTGGTTACGTGCATTCATCAGAAATGTTTAAACGCCCAAAAACAATAAGAGAAGTGTTGTTGCCCATTTCTATTGTGCCCGAAACGATGCACGCGCGCGAAATTCTTACTTTACTAAAACAACAAAGAAGAAGTGTTGCCGTGGTTGTAGACGAGTTTGGTGGCACAGCCGGTATGCTTACCATTGAAGATGTGATGGAAGAAATATTTGGAGAAATTGATGATGAACACGATAAACAAGATTTGATTGATAAGAAAATTTCAGACATAGAATATATACTTTCGGGCAGGTTAGAAGTAGATTATATCAATAATAAATATCAACTTGAATTGCCTATTGGCGAAGAATACGAAACATTAGCAGGATTAATTTTGCAATATCACGGCAGTGTACCACAATTAAATGAAGTGATAGAGTTACATCCTTTTTCTTTTACCATAAAACAAGTGGCAGGCAATAAAATTGATTTGCTGGAACTTAAAATTTTAGAATAGTTATCTCCTAAAAATATTAATATGAGTGTTATTTTACCTGTAAATGGCGTTAGCCCGCAGTTTGGTGAAAATTGTTTTATTGCACCTAACGCCACCATTGTGGGCCAAGTAGTTGCGGGAAATGATTGTAGCTTTTGGTTCAATGCCGTGGTAAGAGGCGATGTAAATAGCATTACCATGGGCAATAAAGTAAACGTACAGGATGGTGCTGTCATTCATTGCACCTATCAAAAAACAAAAGTGGTATTAGGCAATAATGTTTCCATTGGGCATAATGCCATTGTGCATGGTTGCACCGTGCATGATAATGTGCTCATTGGCATGGGTGCTATCATTATGGATAATGTTGTTATACATGAAAATTGTATTATAGCCGCGGGTGCAGTAGTACTCGAAAATACAGTGGTTGAGGCAGGTTCTGTTTATGCTGGTATTCCTGCAAAAAAAGTAAAACAATTAAGCGAAGAACTATTTAAAGGCGAAGTGCAGCGTATTGCCAACAATTATTTAATGTACAGCACTTGGTTTAAAAACGATAATAATACCCTATAATTTGATTATAAAAGCCAATTACATCGATATTGAGAATCGTAATATATATGCAGCGGCCATCACTATAGATGGATCTAAAATAGTTACGGTGCAAGCCATTGATGAAGAACTAGAAGATTATATACTTCCTGGTTTTATTGATGCACATATCCATATCGAAAGCAGTATGGTATTGCCTTCAGAATTTGCTAAAGTAGCCGTATTACATGGCACAGTGGGCACAGTAAGCGATCCGCACGAAATAGCTAATGTAATGGGCATTGATGGAGTAAATTACGTGATCGAAAATAGCAAAACAGTGCCATTCAATTTCTTTTTTGGTGCGCCAAGTTGTGTTCCTGCTACTTCCTTTGAAACAGCAGGTGCAAGCATTGATGCTAAAGGTATTGAAGCATTAATGCAATCAAAAGATATTTGGTATTTGGCCGAGGTAATGAATTACCCCGCAGTCATTCACCGCGATGCAGAAATAATGCAGAAAGTAAGTGCAGCACACAAAGTAAACAAACCTGTAGATGGCCATGCACCAGGCCTTACAGGAAACGATTTAGAGCAATACATCAGCGCAGGCATCAGCACCGATCATGAGTGTTTTACCTATAACGAAGGTCTCGAAAAATTAAAATTAGGCATGAAAGTCATCATTAGAGAAGGCAGTGCCGCTAAAAACTTTGATGCATTAATTCCTTTGTTAAAAGTTTTTCCAAAGCAAATTATGTTTTGTTCTGATGATAAACATCCCGATGATTTATTATTAGGCCATATCAACCAATTGGTATTGCGCGCCATTAATCAAGGTTACGACTTGTATGATGTGTTACATGCTGCTTGTATTTTGCCTGTAAAGCATTATAAACTGCCAGTTGGCCAACTCAAAGTAAATGATGATGCCGATTTTATTGTGATCAATAATTTAAAAGAATTTAAAGTAAAGCAAACCTACATCAAAGGGAATTGTGTAGCGCAAAATCATATCAGTAATATCGAAACCAAACCCTTTCATATTATTAACCAATTTAACTGCCATGCCATCACAGCAAAGCAATTGGAGTTAAAATCAAGCAACGGAAAAATAAAAATTATAGAAGCTTTTAATAGGCAATTAATTACTGCCTGTGTTGTTGATACGTTGCCTATTATTGAAGGTGTTTTAACTACCGATATCACCAAAGATATTTTAAAAATTGTGGTGGTAAATCGCTATTTTAATGCGCCACCATCAGTAGCATTTATAAAGAATTTTGGTTTAAAAGAAGGCGCCATTGCTAGTTGTATTGCACACGATAGCCATAATATTGTGGCCGTAGGTGTTGATGATGAATCATTAGCCCAAGCCATCAATTTAATTATCGAAAGTAAAGGGGGCATTTCAGTAGCGCACCAACATGGTAAAGATGTGCTTCCTTTGCCAGTAGCGGGTATCATGAGCAATAAATCGGTTGATGAAGTGGCCGCAGGTTATCAATCGCTGCACTATAAAGCCAAAGAATTGGGTTGCAAATTAGATGCACCTTTTATGAGTTTATCGTTTATGGCCTTGTTGGTTATTCCTGCCTTGAAACTGAGTGATAAAGGATTATTTGATGGGGTTAATTTTAATTTGACTCATTTACAAGCATAAAAAAAGCGCCACCGAAGCAGCGCTTTTCCTTATTACACTTTACTTGTTATTTAATACTCAACTTAGCAGTTTTAACTACTCCATCATTTGTAGTTGTTTGCACAAAGTAAATGCCCTGGCTTAGCTCAGCTGTGTTTATCAGCAATTTATTATAACCCGCCTTTAAGGTTCTTTGTTGTTGTAAACAAACTTTTCCGGTAGCATCCGTAATGTTGATAGCCACATTGCCATCTGCTTGCGCTTGTACATTTAAATTTACAAATTCTTCTGCCGGATTTGGATAAACATACACTTGATTATTATTCAAAATTGAACCTGCTGCAGTTGGGCCAACAATAGTAATCACGGCATCTTCGGTTAACACAGGTGCATTAAAATCAAAGTAGATGTTGGCATAATCAATTATTTGATCACCAATGTTTAAACTGCTTAATGCGTTTAATTTATAGGTAATTGAACCATGACTTTCTGGCTCGTTGTTGGTTGAATCGGGCAACATAATTCCCATAAATTTATAAGTAGTAGTATTGCCATTTCTAATAATTTGGCAATTATGACTAGCGCCAATAAATTGATATGAATTTACATCTAAATTGCTCGACATTTCATCAACTACAACTACGTTATATGCCGGTGCAGTGCCTGTATTTTGAAAGTTAACTGTATAACGTATTTCCTGATTTGGCGTGGTACTAGCCACCATTTGAAAATTAGGATCATTGGTATTGCTGTATGCAACTAACTTATTGTTTGGATCCCAAGAGCCAACCACAATTTGATGAATGGTATCTGTATTGTTGCTTGCATTATTATCAATACCAGTTGTAGGATTAACACTTACAAATTCAATAGTGCTTGCGCCTAATTGTGCACTAAGCAATGCGTTAAAAGATACCCAAATATAATAGCATGCCCCTGGGTTAATATTAGCCACATTCCAAGTAATTAAATTATTGGTTGTATTTACACTTGAACCGGCTGGGCTTTGATAGTTTGGTGTTAAAACCGCATCATACTGCATCAATACAGTGGCACCTGTTGGAGTTGTACCATTATTGCAAACATTTATACTGTACCATGCACCAAAACCAGGGGTAACAGTGGTACTTGGAGATATTGTAATTCCTAAATCTACTTGCCCAGGGGTCATATATAAACCAATGTTATTGTTGCCATAAGTTTGGCCATTTTGAGTAACATTGGCTACTACATTGCTTGTGGTTATTGTTCCAGAACTATAGTAACCTGTTGGCGTGTATGAAATAGTATAATTACCTATAGGTAAAGAAATACTGTAAAAACCATTGGCATCGGTGTAAGCCGTGTATGCACCTATTTGCACTATTTGATAAGGCAAACCTGTTTCGCTACCATCCAATATGCCGTTATTATTGATATCATAAAATAAAGTGCCCGAAACCGTTGAGGCATTTGTAAATACGCCAAAGTTTAAGCCACAAATGGTATCATTAGCACCAATAGTAACATTATAAGAAGCGCAATTATTTGGTGGCACAGTAGGCAAAGGTGCTGGCACTGTAATAATTGAATTTTGAAGTAAACTGCCACTCGAACACAATTGAACGGTATAAGTACCGGCCGGTAGATTAAATGAAAAATTACCTGTAATACTATCGCTGAAAACTGTTTGTTGCGTTCCAGCACCGTAAATAAATAAGTAAATGCCGCCTAAGCCAGTTTCAGTGGTGTCGATAATACTATTGCCATTGGCATCGTTAAAAACGGTGCCGCATAATACAGATGTTGGATTGCCTTGTGCATAAATTGGAGCGCAATAAGGAGCACATCCAAGCTCAGTCATACAAACTTGGTAAGTCATTGTAGATAAATATGTATGTGTAATTTGGTTGCCAATAATGGTATCAACAGGCGAACCATCACCAAAGTCCCAAATGGTTTGTGCTGTTGGCGCTGCATTAGAGTAAAAAGCATATTCACCAGGCGAAATCATAGTATAAGTAAACACACTATTACATCCAAATGGCGCATAATTGTAGCATGTGGTAAAATTACACCCTTGGGCATCAGTAATTATAACACAGTAATTGCCCGCTATTACAGGGCTTATCACAGGCTGTGTTGAACCATTTGTCCATGAATAGGTGTAAGGTGGTTGACCAAGTGTTGCAACTGCACTTAAAGTATTAGCTAAAGAGTCGTAAGAAATTACTCCAACTAAATTGCAGTTTGAAGTGTAATTATAACAAGCAGTTGAACTACAACCTGCAGCATCAGTAACTGTAACACAGTAGTTCATATATCCTGTAGCGGTAATTATTTGTGTATTGGCAGCATTGTTCCACGAGTAAGAATAAGGCGGTGTGCCTCCTGTAAAATCGGCCGAAAGGGTATTTTGTGGTGGTGGACCAATTAAATAAACTGCTCCATTTAATGTACAAGGGTTGGCCAATGTTACCGCAACATACTGACAAACTGTATCAATACAAGTAGCACTTTCAATAATTAAACAAACTTGGTAAGTGCCATTGGCAGTATATTGCACAGTGCAAATTGGACCTTGACCTACGGTACCATTGCCAAAATCCCATTGCCAAGTAAGTATTGGATCTTGCGACCACGAAGTATCCTGAAAAACAACTACTCCATTTGGATCTGGCGGCGTATAACTAAAACCTGCTTCACAGCTTTGTGCTTGAAGTTTTAAATTAAATAGCAACATTATAAAACATGTTGCTAAAACAGATAAAGTAAATCTTTTTTTCATGGTGTATTGGTTTTAAAAGTTAATTTAAGGGAAAGCTACTCCCATAATAAATTTAGATGTTTCTATGAATATTGAATCGTTTGCATTGTTTACATTATAAAACCAAGCTTTAAAACTACCTTCCATTTTGTAGGTTTTTTGGCCTAAACTATTGTTTTGATAGGGACTTGCTTTGCTTACTACAAAGTTATTGTTTATTTGATTGTGTGCAACAAAAGCATTGTAAGTACTATATTTATTTCCATTTGGCGCAGTGTAGTTCACCACTACTTTTCCAAAACCACTGTCAGCAGGCAACGGAGCCATTGGAGTAATAGTAGCATAGTTGTAATTAAATCCTGCAGCCACTTCATTGCCCGTAAAATTACCAATCAATAAATCTTTTTCAAAAACATTATTACAACTTAAACCAGCTAAAGTATCTTTTAGTGTAACTCTATAAATACCCGCCTGGTTGTAGGTATGTGAGGTTGTTTGCCCACTCACAGAAAAACCAACAGTATCGCCAAAATTCCATGCATAAGAATTAGCGTTGCCGATGGTAAAAAAGTTAACATAATTTTGACTGGCACTTTGGTTAAACTGAAATCGGCACATGGTATCCATGGCAATGGTATTGCAAATTGTTTTTGATGGATAACCTGCACTGCTTACTGTTAAACAAACATTGTAATCGGCTGGCTCGGTATATTGATGTGTTGGGTTAGCAAGCGTTGAGGTTCCGCCATCACCAAAATTCCAACTGTAAGTATAGTTGGTGCCAGCGGGGGCATAGGCGGTAAAATTAACTACAGTTCCCTGAACGGTATTATTGCCTAAAGTATCAACCCCATTGTAAAAATTAAAGTTACCCGGCTTTAAAACAGATTCAATATTATTAATCATAAGATTGTTTCTATAATAACTATCTCTATATGAAATAGTAAAGACATGATTGCAGTTTTCGCATTGTTTGTTGCTTAATGTTCCGCTTAGTACATTAATGCCCAAGCCGTCTAAATTATGTGAGGTAAACATAAAATAATCTGCTTTACCTGCAGCAATGTTTACTGCACTTCCGTTTACTTTACTATCTATCATAAATACTGGAGTACCCTCTTCAACTGCCGGTAAATCCTTTTTTTTGCAAGCAGATAAGCTGCATACAGTAAGTAGTAAGATTGTAAATTTGTAAAATACTTTCATCATCTTATTTTCCTTTCTTTTTTTGATTGTTAAATTGGTATTGTACACCAATTCGTAGGTTTAAATTTTTGTCTTTGCTATTGGTAGTAAAATAATCTGCTTTTGTTAAATCGGTAAATCCTTTTTGCACCATCATGGTTAACCATAGTTGGTTGTAAACATTAAATGCATAATTAAATATTGCAATGGTTCCAAAGCGGTTAAAGCCATTGGTGTAGCCCCATTGGTTGGGTGTATAAGCTGCAGTGCCAAAATCTTTTACATCACTTTTTACATTTACCAAATATTCAAATCCGGCACCTACACTTATTTGATGACGTTGTACTCTGTACCCAACAGAAACAGGCATTTCGGCAAATAACAAGGCTTTGTTTTTTACTATAAATTCGTCGGCATTGGCACCAAAATCGTAAGCTGTTTTTTGTGTTTGAATACTTGTATTTATTGCACCCCTGTTGTATATTAAGGGTTGCACACCTACAAACCAATTTTTATCAATTTTATATCCTAATCTAAATCCACCAAAATAACCAAATCCAATTCTTGAAGTTGTAGCAGTATTACCTTCAAAACCTCTGCTGTCGCTAACGCCTGCAAGTATATTAAACATCCATTCATGCTTGTTTTTATTTTCGCAAGCGGCTACTATATTTACATCAATATCTTTAACTGAAGGCGCTTTTGCCCTAATAATTACAGGTTCTGCAATTGTTATTACTTTATGATCTTCTGCTACATCATCATCTTCATTTTCAATTACGGTGCTTTTAGGCAATTTTGGCAACGATAAACTCTTTACCTGGCTAAAACTGCCTTTATAACGATTGTTGACACTTGCGGTGATATTGGTATTTGATTGCTTACTTTTTTCATTTACATTGCTATGCACAATTGAATTTTTTATGCCACTTTTATTGTTGTTGCTGGCCAATGCATTAGCATAGGTTTTATTTTGCACAGCCACTTTAGCGCCAGTTATTTTTTTGGATTGCACATGATTGGCTTTGGAGTTTAATTGGCTAGCTGCTATTACAGCTTGCGTTTTTTGCGTATTTGTTTCTTGCGCACTTGCATTAGTAATTAATCCAACATTGCTCTTTTGAGTCGTTTGCGCCAATTTGTTTTTTGGTTGGTTAAGATTTAAAACCATTGCGGCAATGCCACCAACCAAGGCTAATGATAATGCGCCCCAAGCAAAGCCAAACCAAAATGGCTTTCTTTTTGGTTCAGCATTTTCTATCAGTTTTTCTGCTTTTAGCCAATAAGCCTCATTGTACTCAAAGTGGCTTTCTTCCACTTTTTGTTTTAAAAACTCATTAAAGTTATCTTCTGTATCTACCATGTTACGCTACTTTTACTTTTTTATTTACTAATAATTTTTCTTTTAATATTTGACGGGCTTTGTGCAAATGCCATCTCGATGCTTCTTCTGAAATGCCAAGCATTTCTCCAATTTCTTTATGATGGTATCCTTCAATTACATTTAAATTTAATACTTCGCGGGTTAAAATGGGCAGCTGTTGTATCATTTTCATGATATCATCGGCCATCATTTTATCTGCTGCCACATTCATACTTATTTGATTATAATCAAACAATTCAATTTTATAATCATCGCTAAGGGCCACACGCTCTCTGTATCTTTTGTTTTTTCTAATATGATCTATGGCGGTGTGCACTGCAATGGTGCTTATCCAGGCTTCAAAATTTTCGTTTTTTCTAAAGGTGGCCAGGTTGTTTAATATTTTTAAAAAGCTTTGATTGATGAGGTCTACCGCATCATCATTATTACTAACGTAACGCCTGCAAATACGTATTAAAAAGTCAAAGCAATGCTTGTACAACTGCTGTTGCGACAAACGATTGCCTTTTAAACAACCTTCTATTATGTTATGATCTACTATTATTTGCAATGTTAAAAAATCACCATTTTGATATAGCTAAATTAGTACTTTCTTTAATAGTACGCTAATTAAACCTTTAGTGTTAGCGCCAACTGTTAAAATGTTGGGGTTTAATTAACTAGTTTGCAGCTAAAGCCTTGGAAATAGGCAGTTGTTTCATTTTAACACTACACCTATGCAAAAGGGATGGAAGCAAGGTACCTTGTACCGCGCACAGCCCGACCTTTCGTTATTTGAGCAAGGCTTTGCTCAAATAACGAAAGGGTTTGCCCTAAAAATACTTAATTAAAAAACGCTAATAAATTATAAAATTGGCACATTAATTTAATCAGCTAATTTGCTAATCAGCTAATCATTTCATCCTCTAGCCACAGTTGTCTGTACGATTTATTCTTATCGTAGGTAAGGGCTTGTTTTTCGATATTAAACACCCTGTTTTCTCTGGGATCGTTTCCTACACCGGCTATATAAGACCAATTGCCCCAGTTGCTGCTAACATCATAATCTATCAACTGCTCTTCAAAATAGGCAGCGCCATAGCGCCAATCGAGCTTTAAATTATGACATAAATAACTGGCTACATTTTGTCTTCCTCTGTTACTCATAAAACCAGTATGCTTTAATTCGAGCATGTTGGCATCAATAAAATCTACACCCGTTTTGCCATTTTTCCAGGCTTCAAATTTGCTAACGTTGTGTTTGTATGCGCTACTAGTTGCGCCCTTTAAACCTTGTTGAAGAAAAAATTGTGTTTGGTGTTTTTTCATCATAAACCTAAAGTAATCGCGCCAAAGTAACTCAAAAACCAACCAATACGTTGACTCATTTGCACCATAAATAGATTCATAATTTTTTAATTGATAGTATATGCTGCGAGGCGATATGCAGCCCTGTGCCATCCATGGAGCCAATTTGCTGGAGTAATTGGCACCAATCATTCCATTTCTTGTTTCTTTATATCTTGATATGGCTTGCGTTTCGGTGAAATAATGATTTAGCCTTTCAAGTGCGGCACTTTCGCCTCCTTTAAATTCAATAGCCGCCCTGCAATCATATTTGGGCGTTTTAAGTCCTAACGATTTTAAAGTGGGCAAACATATGTTTTCTATTACCGGAGATTTTATGGAAGTTGGCTTTTCAAATGCCTTTCTGATTTCTGATTCTGTTTCAACTTTTTTTCTAAACTGCGTAAATATTTCGGGAATATCTTTTAAGGGAAAAGGTAAATCCTTAGCGTGATATAAAGTGCTTGTGCTAAATGTTTCAAGTGGTATTTGCATTTTCCAAAGTGCTGCTTCCACCGCTTGGTGTGTTTTTATTTCTTCACTTGCCACTTCTTTCTTAGCAAATACTTTTGTGGCTTTATATTTTTGCGCAAGCTTAGCAATTTCAAGAGCAGGTATGCCGTGTAAAAGTATTAATCCTGAACCTAATTGGCGTAAATTTTTATCCAAATTAAGCAATGATTCAAGTAAAAATTGTGCTCTAAATGCACCAGTTTTTTGGAAACCAAAAGCAGTTTTGTTAAAGTGAGCTTCATCAAAACAATATACTGGAATAATAGAATCGCTCTGCGCTATCGCATTTACTAATGTTTCGTTGTCGTGTAATCTTAAATCGGTTTTGAACCAAACAATTGAAGTTTTCATTTATAGTTCGTTTATATGTTTTAAATAATATTCGGCTTGTGTAAGTAGTTCAGTTTTATCATTAGGTTGCATTCTTCGCCATACATTGTACATCATGCCAATGCGAGGATTTTTAGCCAATTTGCTTTCATGTTTATCGTAAAAATTCCAATACAAACTATTAAACGGACAAGCTTTATCGCCTGTTTTTTTTGCTTTATTGTAATAACATCCTGTGCAATAAGAACTCATTTTATTGATATAGGTTGCCGAACTTACATAAGGTTTTGAACCTACAATGCCACCATCTGCAAACTGACTCATACCGCGCGTATTGGTAATTTCTACCCACTCTAATGCATCAATATAAATACCTAAATACCAGGCATCAACTTCATCGGGATGAACGCCTGCTAAGAGTGCAAAATTACCAGTAATCATTAAACGTTGAATATGATGCGCATAGGCAAATTGTAATGATTGTTGTATGGCATTTTTTAAGCAATTCATTTTTGTTTTGCCTGTCCAAAAATAATCAGGTAATTTTTCATGATGCTCAAAGTAATTAAACTGCGCATATTGTGGCATTTTTTCCCAATAGATGCCTCGCATATACTCTCGCCAACCAATAATTTGACGCACAAAACCCTCTAGTTGATTGTATTGGATTTTATCAGGTGCTTTTTGATAAGCTTCAATGGCTTTTTCAATTACTTCTTGTGGCGATATCATTTTTATATTCATTGCAAATGATAATCGTGAGTGATATAAGGACCACTCGTTTGGTGCCATTGCATCTTGAAAAGTACCAAATAGCGCTAAGCAATGCTCAACAAAAAAATTAAGTAATTCGATCGATTGCGCTCTATTTACAGGCCATATAAAGTTGTTGGAATTAACGGTTCCAATGGTTTTTACATTGGCTTCTATAATTTCTTTTTCAATTTCACTTACATCATTCGAAAATAAAAGAGGTGCAATGGGATGATGATTTTTTGGTAGTTTTTCTCTATTGTCTCCATCAAAATTCCATTGGCCATGAAGTGGCTGATCGCCATTTACCACAAGCACTTGGTGTTTTTTACGCATGTACCTGTAGAAGCTTTCCATAAGGTATGTTTTTTTACCTTTAAAAAAATTACCTAACTCGTTGCGTTCAGTGTAAAAATGTTCGGTATCGTAGGCGCGATGCGTAATTTTAAGATTTTTAGTAAGCAACAATAAATGTTCATCAACACGGTACTCATCGGGCAGCAGGTATTCGAAGTGCGTAAAACCATGTGTATTAATTAATGATTGTATATTTTTATCAAAGCTTTGTAAATTATTTTTATCGTTTAGTTTATAATAAATTACTTGGTGCTTTAACGATTTAAGATGTGCTGCAAACTGCTGCATGGCTGCAAAAAAAGCAAGCACTTTTTGAATGTGATGTTGTGCGTAATTGGTTTCCGATTGAATTTCCATCAACACGTAAGTAACATCATTATTTACCTCGCAAAACCATGAGTGATTTATATTGAGCTGATCGCCAAGAATTAATCTAACTATTTTACTTTTATTCATTCTTTATCATTTTTGTTTTCTGCATCTGTCGCTGCAGTATTTTACTTCATTCCAATTTTTTTCCCATTTTTTTCGCCAGCTAAAAGGTTTGTTGCAATGCATGCAAATTTTGGCCGGAAGATTTTCTTTTTTTACCCCTTTCATTGTTGTTTTAAAGCATTTTAAATTTCATTTCTTTTCCATTTTACACGCACATCAGAACCCTCGGCAAGCATTACCGAATAAGGTTTTGAATCATTTAATACTTTAAAAGGCGCACCATAAAATAGTTTAAAATCGCAATTGATTTGATAGTTGTTTATTTTATTTATTTCCCAGCTAGGATGTTCAACTTTATACTCCAAAGTTTTATGATCATTTACTTTAGTGTAGCCATAATAATGTTCAAATATGAACTCTTCAAAGCTGCCTTGTTTCATTTTTTCTTTTTCGGCTGAAGCATTAACTTTAATACTGTTCCAAGTTTGTTTTACTTTCCAGTGATATTCAATTTGCTTTTGCGCTTCATTTATTTGCCAGCTGTATTTGGTGGGAACGGCTGTATAATGTTCTTTATACAATTTGTTTGCAATAAAGGCCACTATTTTATTGGGTACAGTTTCATTAATAAAAACTACACCGCGCCTTGTTTCGCCATCCACTTTTCGCACCACATAAAATCTTAAATTTACTTCTTCAAAAGTTCCCCAAACGGGAATAGGAATTTTAAAAATATGTGTATTTTCAAATAAAAATCCAACTAAGCTCACATAGCATTTACCTTGGTAATAGTCGAGTTCCACACCTTTTGGGAGAAAAGGCATTAGCAAGTTTGGATCAATTTCATAATTGGCCATAATTAAATTGCTCCATTTTGCGTTTAAAAACGTGTTCATTAAAATTAGTTTAAGAGGTAAATACTTATGTTTAAAACACTCGCAAAACTTACCCACAACAAATACGGAATGTTAATGAATGCTGCCCATTTGTTGTTTTTATAAAACATCATAATCATGGTTAAAATACTTAACCATAAAACAACAATTTCTATGGCGGCAATACCTATAGCATGATATTTAAAGAAAATAAAACTCCACAAAAAATTTAACACAAGCTGAAAGAGGTAAATACCAATTAATTTATTTTTATTAGATTTTGTGCTGCTCCAAATCATATAAAATGAAATACCCATTATGATGTACAAACTTGTCCAAACGGGTCCAAACAAATAGTTTGGTGGGTTAAAAGAGGGCTTAATTAATGTTACATACCAACTTTGAATATTTGCTGCGGTATAATAGCCCGATATACCTCCAATAATTAAAGGCAATAGAATTGATACACTTAATTTAGCTCCTTTTTTCATTTTGTGTTAGAAAAGATTTTGGATTGTTTACATGCTTTGCTAATATTCGTTTTCCTTCAATTTTTACAGCAGCAGTTTTTCTGTACTGCCAAACAATATCGCTGGCATTCTTTCTTGTTTCTTCTATATCAACAATAGGGTAGGGGTAATCTTTTCCAATGGTGCAGCCATAAAGTTGCTGATCTATTTGCGTTAATTTTTGTGGCTCATGAATAAGATGTGGAGGTATATTTTTTAGCGCTGGAATCCATTGTTTTATAAATGAACCTTCGGGATCGTGCTCTTCAGAATTTTTTATAGGATTATAAATTCTAATGGTATTGATACCTGTAGTGCCGCTTTGCATTTGCAATTGTGGGTAATGAATGCCAGGTTCGTAATCTAAAAACTGCTTTGCTAAAAAGTGTAACTCACTCCAATCTTGCCAAAGATTAAACACAAAAAAAGATACTACCATGGCGCGCATTCTAAAATTGATATAGCCAGTGGCAACTAAGCAACGCATGCAGGCATCAACAATAGGAACTCCTGTTTTACCTTGCTGCCAAGCATCAATATAATTTTGGTTTTTAGGCTTTATAAGCGCGTTGTAGGCGCTATTAATATTTTCATATTCGTACCTGCATTCATCTTCAAATTTTTGTATAAAATGACAATGCCAGTGTAACCTTGAGATGAAATTTGATAAAGCTCTTTTGTTGTTTGAATTAGCATAATGTTGCCTTGTGTATTGATACACCATGCGCATACTAATATTGCCATATGTCAGATACGGAGATAGTCTACTGCAGCCTTTTCTACTCAATAATGGTTTGCTAATGTGTTTGCTGTAGTTAACGTAACGTTCTTTTAAAAAACTGTTTAAATAACGCCAAGCCCAGTACTCGCCACCTTCTTGAAAGTTTTTATTTCTTGCTGTTATTTCATTTGCAAGTGTTGGTCCTTTAATTTTTTGATGAATTTCTTCGGATATATTTACAAATTGCCATGCCTCTTCATCAATAATTTTGGGTGTTGAGGTCATGGTGGTTTCCCACATTTTTTCCCAATGTTGCCTGCTTTTTAATTTTCGAACAACACCATTTGTTTGAAACTCATGCCAACTAATTTTATTTGCAGCAAATAGTTTTTGCATTTGAATATCACGTTCAAAGGTAAGACCATTGCCTATTTCCTGCGATGAATAAATGTTTTTTACATTAAAAAATTTAAACAAAGTGCTAAAAACAAAGGCTGCTTCGTGTTGGCATATATATACTTGTGTTTGCAATGCATTTAATTTGCCATTCATTTCTTGTAATGATTCGTAAACAAAGCGCCAATGTCTTACATCACTGTCGTGGTAGGCCATTACCGAAGGTTCAAAAATATAAAGTAACAATACAGGCAAACCTGATTTTTGCGCATAATATAGCGGTTCATGATCTGTAAATCGTAAATCACGTTTAAACCAAACAATATTTATTTCTTGTTGCTGCATCTCTTGAATTGCTAGCTATATAACAAATTATGGGGTAATTTGTTTGAAGAAATGGGATATAGATGGTAGTTTAATGAAGTGAATTGTGGTTGAGTAAATATTTGATTGTTTTTTTGATGTATTATGTAAGGTAACTTGGTTTGTTTTGTAAATCCTTAAACATTTCAATAAAACAAAACTTCTTTTTCAACAAGTTAAAAAAATTAGCGGCTAAATTTTAACTTTGAGCACTTATGGCGGGAAAGGCAAATAAAGAAACTAAAAGTGTAAATGGTGTGGTAGAAACCCCACTCATGAAGCAATACAACACCATTAAGGCAAAATATCCTGATGCGCTTTTGTTGTTTCGTGTGGGCGATTTTTACGAAACTTTTGGAGAAGATGCCATAAAGGCTTCAGGTATTTTAGGCATTGTACTTACTAAAAGAGCCAATGGTGCCGCAGCTTATATTGAATTGGCAGGCTTTCCGCATCACTCACTTGATTCCTATTTGCCCAAATTAGTGAGAGCCGGGCATCGTGTTGCTATTTGCGATCAGTTAGAAGATCCAAAACTTACCAAAACTATAGTAAAAAGAGGCGTAACAGAGTTAGTTACACCAGGCGTTTCCTACAACGATAAAGTGTTAGATAATCATTCCAATAATTTTTTAGCAGCGGTTTTTTTGCAAGGAAACAAAGCAGGATTATCGTTTTTGGATATTTCAACGGGTGAGTTTTTTGTTGCTGAAGGCACCTGGGATTATGCCGATAAATTAATTCAAAATTTAAAGCCAAGTGAAGTGCTTTTTCAGAAAAGCTTGCGCAAAGATTTTACAGCGCATTTTGGGTCGCGATTTTATTCGTTTCCGCTTGATGAATGGGTTTTTACAACTGACTACGCGAATGATATTTTATTAAAACATTTTGGCACCACTTCGCTCAAAGGATTTGGAGTAGAACAATTGCCACTTGGTATTATTGCTGCTGGTGCGGCTTTGCATTACCTTGCCGAAACGCAACATGATAAAGTTGATCATATAAGTCATCTTACGCGTATTGATGAAGAACGCTTCGTATGGCTCGATCGTTTTACCATTCGTAACTTAGAGTTGTTTCAACCCTCGGGTTATGGCGAAGGTCAAAAAGGAAAATCGTTAGTTGATATTATTGATTATACCGTTTCATCAATGGGCTCGCGCATGTTGAAGCGTTGGGTGGGCATGCCATTAAAAGATTTATTGCCTATAAAAGAAAGGTTAGATTTGGTTGAACTTTTTATGCATCAAGCCAACACAGCCGAAACCATGCAAAGTCAAATAAAAAGCATGGGCGATTTAGAACGCTTGATTGCTAAAGTGGCTGTAAATAGGGTCTCACCACGCGAATTAGTACAATTAAAAAACGCACTTTTTGAAATTAAAAACTTAAAAGAAATTTGCCTACAGAGTACCAATAATCACCTCAAAAAAATTGGAGAGCAACTGAATCCTTGCTTGCTTATTGCTGAGCGCTTAGAGAAAGAAATTAATCCTAATCCGCCTGCTTTGGTTAATAAGGGAGATGTAATTAGTACTGGTGTTAATCATGATTTGGATGAACTCAGAAATTTAGCCTTTAAAGGCAAAGATTATTTGTTGCAAATGCAAGTAAAAGAAGCCGAAAAAACAGGTATTCCGTCTTTAAAAATTTCATTCAACAATGTGTTTGGCTATTACCTAGAAGTAACCAACACCCATAAAAATAAAGTGCCTACCGATTGGATTAGGAAACAAACCTTGACCAATGCCGAGCGCTATATTACACCAGAGCTAAAAGAATACGAAGAAAAAATTTTAGGTGCCGAAGAAAAAATTTTAGCACTAGAAACACAACTCTACAACGATTTGGTGATTAGCTTAATGGACTACATTCAGCCTGTGCAGTTAAATGCATCGTTAGTAGCGCGTGTAGATTGTTTGCTTGGCTTTGCACAGTGTGCCACACAAAACAATTATGTGAAGCCCGAAGTGAGTAATGATTTGGTATTGAGCATTACAGAAGGTAGACACCCGGTAATTGAAAAATTATTACCACCAGGCGAACAATATGTAAGCAATGATATTTATTTGGATGATCAAACACAACAAATTATTGTTATTACAGGGCCTAACATGTCGGGTAAATCTGCGGTGTTGAGGCAAACGGCTTTGATTGTAATTTTAGCACAAATTGGTTGTTATGTGCCCGCCAAACATGCGCAAATTGGTTTAGTTGACAAAGTGTTTACGCGTGTTGGTGCTTCTGATAACATCAATTCAGGCGAATCAACTTTTATGGTGGAGATGAATGAAACTGCCAGTATCTTAAATAATTTATCGAACCGTAGTTTAATTTTATTAGATGAAATTGGTAGAGGTACGAGCACTTACGATGGTATTTCTATTGCATGGAGTATTGCAGAATATATTCACGAACACAAACAATTTAAAGCCAAAACATTGTTTGCCACTCATTATCATGAATTGAATGAAATGGCAGATCGTTTTAAGCGCATAAAAAATTATAATGTATCGGTAAAAGAGCTCGAGAATAAAGTATTGTTTTTGCGCAAACTTACTGCAGGCGGCAGCGAGCACAGCTTTGGTATTCATGTGGCGCGTATGGCTGGCATGCCAAAATTGGTGTTGGAAAGAGCTAACCAAATATTAGCGCATTTAGAGCGTTTGCATAAACAGCAAGATACTACGGGCAAGCAAAAGAAAATGAGTTTGCCAAAACAAGATTTTCAATTGAGCTTTTTTCAATTAGATGATCCTGTATTAAGCAATATAAAAGAGGAGTTGTTGAAGACAGACATTAACACGCTAACACCTGTGGAGGCGCTTATGAAACTCCACGAAATAAAAAAGATGGTAGGTGGTTAACTTACAGTGCAAGCTTTTTATATCATTGAAAAATCTTTTTGATCAACGATTCTAGCTGCATAATTTGGGTTAAAAAATAATTGATGCAATTAGGTAATTATCTTTTTACAAACTTGTAACGCTTCATTTAAATTACTAACCCTGTCAAACACCATTGTTAATTTATTGCCAGGTGTTTCCTTTAGTCTTGCGGCATGCGGTTGTTGCTTCATAAAATCAATTACTCTATGAAATGCTGGACTTTCATAAAAAGGGCTGTCCTGTTTAGCAATAAAAAAACCTACCATTCTATTGTTTTTTAAGACTACTTTTTCGAAGCCTATTTCAATGGATATCCATCTTAAACGAATGGCGTTAAGTAGTTCTTTAGCTTGTTTTGGCAGAGGTCCAAATCTATCAATTAAATTTTTCTCATATAGCTGCAATTGTTCTTCTGTTTCCATATCATCGAGTTCTTTATACAAACTCATTCTTTCGGTGATATTGGCAATATACTCATCAGAAAATAGTATTTCCATATCGGTATCCACTTGGCAATCTTTTATAAAATTGCCTCCGCTAACACCTGCTTTGCGCATCATTTGATGTGCGCTATCACTATCTTCATATAAGTTTTTAAACTCTGTTTCTTTTAGCTCCTCAATGGCTTCATTTAAAATTTTCATATACATTTCGAACCCAATTTCGGCAATAAAACCGCTTTGTTCGCCACCTAGTAAATTACCTGCGCCTCTAATATCTAAATCGCGCAAAGCAATATTAAAGCCTGAACCCAAATCGGCAAACTCTTCAATAGCTTTCAATCTTTTTCTTGCTTCGGTGGTGAGCATGCTGGCAGGCGGAGCTAGTAAATAACAAAAAGCCTTTTTATTGCTTCGGCCCACACGTCCACGCATTTGATGTAAATCGCTTAATCCAAATAAATTGGCGCCATTAATAATAATAGTGTTTGCATTACTAATATCTAAGCCCGCTTCAATAATAGTAGTAGCCACAAGTACATCATACAAACCATCTACAAAACTCATCATAGCTTGCTCCAACTTGTCGCCTTCCATTTGTCCATGTGCAATAATTACGCGTGCATCGGGGCATAAACGTTGAATCATGCCAGCCACTTCTTGAATATTTTGCACTCTATTATGCACAAAGAAAACCTGACCACCTCTTGAAATTTCGTAAGCAACAGCATCGCGAATTACTTCTTCGTTAAAAGTGTGCAACTCAGTTTGAACAGGATACCTATTTGGTGGCGGTGTTACAATAACTGATAAATCGCGCGCGCCCATCATACTAAATTGCAGGGTACGCGGTATTGGCGTTGCAGTTAATGTTAAAGTATCAATATTTGATTTGATGGTTTTAAGTTTGTCTTTTACCGCCACACCAAACTTTTGCTCTTCGTCAATAATCATTAAACCAAGATCTTTAAACTTTACATCTTTTCCTACAATACGATGCGTGCCTATAAGAATATCAACTTTGCCCTCTTCCACTCTTTTAAGCGTATCCTTTTGTTCTTTAGGGCTTCTAAAACGATTGATATAATCAACATTACAAGGGAAATCTTTTAACCTTTCTTTAAATGTTTTATAATGTTGCAATGCAAGAATAGTGGTAGGCACTAAAATTACAACTTGTTTACTATCACAAACGGCTTTAAAGGCGGCTCTTACAGCAATTTCAGTTTTTCCAAAACCAACATCGCCACAAATCAATCTGTCCATAGGGAATGGAGCTTCCATATCCTTTTTAACAGCAGCAGTTGACTTTACTTGATCAGGAGTATCTTCATATAAAAAAGAAGCTTCAAGTTCTGTTTGCAGGTAAGTATCAGGACTAAATTCAAAGCCTTGCTGAGATTTTCTTTTAGCATATAGTTTAATTAAATCATAAGCTATTTCTTTTACTTTAGATTTAGTTTTTTGTTTTAATGCATTCCATGTGTTACTGCCAAGCTTATTTAACTTAGGAAGCGTGCCTTCTTGACCACTATATTTAGCAATACGATGCAAAGATTGAATGCTTACATATAAAATATCATTGTCGCGATAAACCAATCTTATGGCTTCTTGTTGTTTTCCGTTAACATCAATTTTTTCGAGCCCAGCAAAGCGACCAACACCATGGTCGATATGAGTTACAAAGTCGCCAGGATTAAGCGATTTAAGCTCTTTTAATGTAAGTGCTTCGCTCTTGCTTTTAAACTGGTCTTTTAATTTATATCGATGATATCGATTAAATATTTGGTGATCGGTGTAACAAGCAATTTTTAAATTGTTATCAATAAAACCCTCGCTTAAAGAAAGTAAAATTGGCGTTACTTCATCGCTCGAAAATCGCTTGCCTTGCGATGCATTTACATCTTCTAAAATACTTAATAAACGTTCTGTTTGCTTAGGTGTATCTGCAAAAAGCAAATTGGTAATTTTTTGTTCTAAATTGCTTTTTAAATTAGAAATAAGTAGTTCAAAATTTTTATTAAAGCTAGGTTGTGGCGAAAAACTAAATTCAAATACTTTATCGAAATTAAGTACACTTTGATTTCCAAATTCTATGTTTCTAAATCTTGTTATTGATTCAAGAAAAATAGCTTTATCAATAAATAATTCATGCGGTGGCAATTGCTTTATAATGCCTTGCTCTGCCTTTAAATGCGCAGCTTCAGCGGCTTCAAAAGACTTTTGCAATAAATCAGCTGAGTGATCTAAATGACTTACCCAAATAGCAGTTTCTGATGAAATAAATTCTAAAAAAGAAGCCCTTCTTTCAATCAATAACTTTTCGCTGATATTAGGAATGATACTTATAAAATCGAAATGCGCCACAGATAATTGTGAGGCGGTATCAAAGGTTCTTATGCTTTCTACCTCGTCATCAAAAAACTCGATACGATAAGGATAATCATTACTAAAAGAAAATACATCAATAATACCACCGCGTACACTAAATTCGCCCGGTTGAACCACAAAATCTACTCTATCGAAGCCATACTCTTCTAAAAAAGAGAACATAAAATCTAAATCAACTTTTTCTTTTCGTTTGAGATGAAAAGTGTTTTCGGTTAAATGTTTTTTGGTAACTACTTTTTCGAACAGTGCGTGCGGATAAGTAACTATAATAGAGGTTTGATGAATATTTGTAAGATGGTTTAATACCTCTGACCTGAATAAAACATTGGCATTGTCAATTGTTTCTGGCTCGTATGGTTTTTTATAACTCATTGGAAAAAACAATACTTTTTCTTTGCCAATTAAATTTTCTAAATCGTTAAAAACGTAAGCTGCTTGCTCCTTATCAGGTAAAATAAAAAGATGAGTTCCTTGAAGGGTTTCGATTACTGCATTGCCAATAAAAGCAATAGCACTTCCTGCCAATCCCTTTAACTGCACATTGCATTGCGCACTATTTTTAAGATAAGCTGCTAGTTCTGAAACCTGATTGCTCTTACTATATATTTGCTTTAACGATTCAATATCCATACCCCAATAAGCAAATTATTTGCATTTTTGTTTAGGGTGCAAAGGTAATATATTCAATAAAACCAAATCATTAAATTACAGCATTAAACTAGCAACATTGGCCAATTCTGAGCGTTCGCCTTTTTCAAGGGTCATGTGTGCATACAAAGGATGATTTTTCATTTTATCAATTAAATAAGAAAGTCCATTACTATGTGTATCCAAGTATGGGGTATCTATTTGAAAAATATCTCCTGTAAAGATAATTTTTGTATTTTCTCCTGCTCTAGTAATAATGGTCTTAACCTCATGCGGTGTTAGGTTTTGCGCCTCATCTATAATAAAAATAATGTTGCTTAAACTTCTGCCTCTTATATAGGCCAGTGGAGTAATATGCAACTTTTCTTTTTCTACCATTTCCCTAATTTTTTGGTACTCTTTATCCGTTTCCTTAAATTGATTTTGTATCAATTTTAAATTATCCCAAAGTGGCTCCATGTATGGATTTATTTTGGCCTTTATATCGCCAGGTAAAAATCCAATATCCTTGTTGCTTAATGGAACAATTGGTCGTGCTAAATATATTTGATGAAAATTTTGTTTTTGTGCCATTGCACCGGCCAATGCCAGCAAGGTTTTACCTGTACCCGCAATACCTTGAATAGTTACTAAAAGTACTTTAGGATTTAACACAGCATGCAAGGCAAAAGCTTGCTCTACATTTCTAGGCTTTATGCCATAAGCATTTTCTTTATTAATACGCTCCAATTGCTTTGTATCATCGTTATAATAAACAATGGCCGAAGCATCACCATTTTTTAAGGTGTAAAAATGATTAGCAATAGCACTTTTAAGTTTTACATCTTTAAGTGAGCAATAGCCGGCAGTATAAATTTTTGTGATGGTGCTTTGCGCAACACTTAATGTGGTGTTACCTTTATAAAGCTGGTCGATATCTTTTACTTTTCCAGTTTCATAATCTTCGGCAACAATATTTAAAGAGCGTGCTTTTAAGCGCAAATTAATATCTTTAGTTACTAAAATTACTGTGCAATCGCTGCGCTCTTCTGCCAGCTGCATGGCGGCATTCAAAATATTGTGGTCTGCTTTTTTCTCTCCAAAAATTTGATTAGCATCTTTCCGGCTTTTTTCATTCATCTGCACTTTAAATTTGCCTTTCGCTGTTCCGTTAATGGGCAACCAATCTTGCAAAGAGTTACTTTGCGATAGCTCATCTAGCATGCGAATAAATTCACGTGCTTCGAAATTAATAACATCATTGCCTTTTTTAAAACGGTCAACTTCTTCTAAAACTGTTATTGGAATTGCCACATCATGCTCGGCAAAGTTTTTAATTGATCGGTGATCAAAAAGCAAAACGGAAGTGTCTAATACAAACACTTTTTTTTCTTTCTTTTTAGCCATTGCCATGTAGTTTTAAATGGTTGGTAAATATTATAATTAAGAACACCCTAAATTTAAAGTAATTGACTCAATTGTATGTTAAGTAATTGATAATTTTTAAACACAATTATTCACTTCATTTTAATAGCTTCGTGTTTTAAACTATTGGTGTTAACTTGTATTTGTTTTAATGGTTAGAATAAAGGAACTTGATTATTTAAGAGGTCTTGCAGCCTTAAGCATTATGTGCTATCATTTTATGAAATGGTTACATGTATACGATGGCGCGCAATCTTTTATTGGCAGATTAAGTGTATACGGTGTTGAGATATTTTATATACTAAGCGGTATTACCTTATTTCATGTTTACAATGCCAATTTAGATCTCAAAAAAACATCTTTAGCAAATTATTTTACGAAACGTTTTTTTAGAATTTTTCCATTGTTTTGGTTGAGTATTGCCCTCTCTTTAATAGTAGCATTAAAAAAAGTAAGTGTCGCAAAATTACTTTTGAATGTTAGCGGTGTGTTTAGTATTTTTTTATGGGATGGATACATTGCCGCAGGTTCATGGAGTATTGGTAATGAATTAGTGTTTTATCTTTTCTTTCCGTTTTTAATTTTTTTATTGAATAAAAGTCGCATTTATTTTAGCCTGATTGGGGTAATTTTTATGCTTATCTATCATTATTTTGCGTTTTATATATTTAATCCAAATGATAGCTTGCATAACCAGTGGACTAATTATGTAAACCCTCTAAATCATTTGTTTTTATTTTATGTGGGGTTATTAATTCCGGTGTTATTTAAACAAAAAATAGTAAACACTACCGCTGTTTTGGCTATTTTAATTGGAGCAATAATGTTGTTTTGCTTTCCATCTGGTAAAGATGGTATTCATTTGTTGTATGGCTTAAAACGTTGGATTTTTACCATAGGCGCTATTCTCATTTGCATTGGGTTTTATAAAATAGAATTGGCATTGCCCAAACTACTTGATCAAACACTGCAACAATTAGGAGAAATAAGTTTTGGTGTTTACCTTTTACATCCCATTGTTTACCAGCTGTTATGTATTTTAATTAGAAAGCTTCAGCCTTATTATATTTTTCCTAACGATAATACTTTACTGATTATGCTAGGCATTACGCTAACACTTGTTATTAGTAAATTGGTACATAAATACTTTGAACTTTATTTTATGAAGATAGGAGCAAAGGTCATTGCTAATTCTTATAAATCTTAATCAAATTTTCGTTGTTTTCGGCCTTCTTAATATCGGAGAGTATATTTTTAATTTTCTCTTTTTGCAGGATAGTTGATTGATACAGGTTTTGCTTATCTGTTTTATCTTTCAATTCTTGCTCGCGCTGTGTATACATATCAATAATTTGATTTAGTTTGTTTACCGCATTTAATTTTATAAACCAAATATTATTGTTGCGGGCTTCGCGCTCTAAAAGCTTAACCCCAATATTAATTACATCATCACTTCTGCCTAAAAGATATTTTCCGTAAAGTTCTATGAAGTCATACTTTTCAAAACCAGAAATTCTATTATAGTTTTTTACAAAGTATTCGTTTTCTTTATCAGAGCCTAAATCGGCATAAATTCTCGAAATTTCGCTTACCATGTTCGTATTGGTTTCACTCTCAAATTTCTTGGCCATTTCAAAGCCCAAATCCTGATCTGTTTTATTTAATAAAGACAGTGCCATAGTTTGCACTAAAAAAGATTTATCATTAGTGGCGTTTACAAGTATTTCTTTTATATTCTCATCCTCTTTTGCAAGCTTATACCAATATTTTAGCGCATAAGACCTTAAATACGACTTTTCTTCCTTTAAAGCCATAGTTAAAAAAGTTTGCTTTAATTGTGTTGTATTTTCTTTCGTAAAATTTTCCGACAAAGCCTCTGCAGCTTGCGCTCTAATGCCATGATATTTATCATTTGTAGCACTTAAAATACAATCGTAAATCTGCTTTCCTTTTTGCCCACTTAAATTTTTTATGGCTTCGCTTCTTGCAAAAAAAGTAGGGCAATTTTTATATTGATAAATCCACTCTTCGTTTGATTTAACTTCACTAATTACTGCAAGTAGCATGTGCTCTGCATCAAATTCAACTAAATTGGGTTTAACCTTTGAATCGAAGTAAAAAATTTCTTCCTGTTTAGAGATTGTAATTGGATGTCTTACTTTGCCATTAGCACTGTATACATCAACAACAAGTGGAATTTTATACAAAGGTGCAAACGAAAAGTTTTGATTTTGACGAACGTTTAATACAATTTGTTTTGTGGTATCATTATAGTAACTATTAACAGCAATTTCTGGGTGGCCACTTGACATAAACCATTGGTCAAAAAACCAATTGAGGTCTTCGCCAGTTACTGATTCAAAGGCCAATCTTAAATCAGCTATTTCTGCTGAGTTAAATCTTTTAGTATTTAAATATAATTTTAAGGATGCAAAAAAGGCTTCATCGCCAACATAATTTCTAAGCATGTGTAGCACTCTACCGCCTTTGCTATAACTGTGTCCATCAAACATTTCCTCTTTATCATTATAATAAAAACGAATAAGGTTGGCCTGTTTCATCTTTGACTCGTTAAGATAAATTTCTAGGTCTTTTTGCAAATGTTCATCGCCTTCATCTTTACCATATTTATGTGAAAGCCAGATATACTCAGAGTAATTAGCGAATGATTCATTCAATGGTAAGTTACTCCAGCTTTCGCAGGTTACCAAATTTCCAAACCATTGGTGAAAAAGTTCATGTGCAATAATATCCACCCCAGTGGCATCTAAAAGTTCTTTTTCTGTTCTTTGAATATCATCGCCAAACACCGTTGCGGTTGTATTTTCCATGGCGCCAGACACATAATCTCGCACCGCAATTTGCGCATACTTTTCCCATGGATATTCAACACCTAATAAATTAGAAAAATACGAAATCATTTCTGGGGTATCACCAAAAATTTGTTTGGCATACTTTACATACTGAGGCTCTAAATAATAAGAAACTTCTATGTTTTTATACCTGTCCTTAACAATTCCATATTCGCCTACTGCTATCATTGTTAAATAGGGCGCAGCAGGTAAAGATTGTTTCCAATAATCAGTACGTGTGCCATCTTCATTTTCTTTTTGAGAAAGCAACAATCCGTTTGAAAGGGTGGTGTATTTTTTATTTACAGTTAATAATATTTCTTGGGTCATACGCTCGTTGGGCGCATCAATAGTAGGAAACCATTTGCTATTGGCCTGTGTTTCGCCTTGCGACCAAATTTGGGTAGGAAACCCCGGTTGGCTGCCATCTTTATTAATAAAATATAATCCTTTATCGCTAACAATTGCATCACTGGCGCCTTGCATTTGCTCATCAGGTTTAGCAACATAATCAATAAAAATACTTAGAGTGTCTTTTGAAGTATATGTTTTACCTAAATCAATAATTAAATTTTTACCATCATAATTGTATTTCAAATCTTTGCCACTTAACTGGCCCAAACCGGCAATGTTGTTAATTTGAAATCCAATAGCATTTAATTCAATAGTTGATACGCTATAAAAATATGGTTTAAACGTAATTGTAGCCTTCCCATAAACAACGGCCTTAGGCATATCAAATTTTAAATCGAGTTTTGTATGAATAATATCGTTAACTCGTTTTGGAGTTTCGCGGTATATTGGAAAACTAGATTGATAATCGAGGTCTGTAGTATCAATATAAGCATTTAATTTTCCTTTTTCATTTCCGTGTCTTATGCTTTTACAATTCCACGTAAACATAGAAATAGTCAAAAGAAAACTGCAAATAATACTTTTAGAAAAGGTTTTTAAATTAGGGTTTTTCATTAAAAAAATATAGCAGCAAGGTAATTCAATTATACAATCCTGTTTTGTGTATTTAAATAATTAATTAAAAGCACATAGTTAATAAAGTTAATATTTTACTTTTTCCTTAATATAAACTTGTGTTATACCACTACTTATAAAGTTAAGTTTGCGCGCTGCAGCTTTGGTTAGATCAATAGTTCTTGTCGATTTTTTTGGCAAGCGGTCGTTAATTCTTACCACCACTACCGAATCATTTTTAAGGTTTGTAACAATTACTAAAGTGCCAAATGGCAGGTATTTGTGCGCGGCAGTTAAGCTATCATTATTAAATCTTTCACCACTAGAAGTTTTTCTGCCATTAAATTTATCGGCGTAGTAGCTGGCCTTTCCTTTTGCCTGATATAAACTTTGTGTTTTTTGTTGCGTGGGCAAAACATCCCGTTCATAAAATGGTGCAAACAATAACGTATAAACTATGATTAAAATAGGCTTCATTACCATAAAGATAGTAATTGTACGTTAATATTCCTAAAAAGATTTTTTTTCTATTGTTTAATTATGTGAATTAATATAGGTTTGTAAAAACTAAATTAGCACCAATTGAGCAATCTGGTAATTATACCAACCTACAACGAAAAAGAAAACATAGAACGCATGGTGCGTAAAGTGTTTTCGCTACCTGTGGCTTTTGAATTGTTGATTGTTGATGATGGCTCGCCAGATGGAACTGCGCAAATTGTACAAAATCTGCAAAACGAGTTTGGAAAAAAACTTCACCTATTAGAAAGAAAAGGTAAACTTGGTTTAGGCACTGCCTATATTGCAGGGTTCAAGTATGCTATTGAGCACAAATTCGATTATATTTTTGAAATGGATTGTGATTTTTCTCATAATCCTGATGATTTAGTAAACCTGTTTAATGCGTGTGCAAAAGATGGTGCCGACTTATCGATTGGTTCAAGATATGTTAAAGGAGGAAAAGTTGTTAATTGGCCTATAGATCGCATATTGATGAGCTATTTTGCTTCTTTATATGTTCGTATTGTTTTATGGATTAATATACACGACACTACTGCAGGATTTAAATGTTACAAAAGAAATGTGTTAGAATCAATTAATTTGGATGCCATAAAATTTATAGGTTATGCTTTTCAAATTGAGATGAAATACAAAGTGAAAAAAGCAGGTTTTAAAATAAAAGAAGTTCCAATAACCTTTACCGATCGCACTGCTGGTGAATCTAAAATGAGTAAAGGTATCTTTAAAGAAGCCATTTTAGGCGTTATTCAAATGAGATTTTCAAAGTAATTTTTTGTTTAAATAATTTAAATGTATTGATATGAAAAAGTTATGCTCAATTGCAACAATAATTTTTGTGGCTGGCGCTGCTTATGCTCAAACGCCAACTGCAGTTAATGAGGCAAACAATATTAAAACAACTACAGATACCAGTATCAATAAAATAGATAAAAATGGCTTAAAACAGGGCTTTTGGCGCGAAATTGTAGGCAATGTTAAAACAGATGGATTTTATGTGAATGATAAAAAACAAGGCGCTTTTAAAACTTATTTTGCTGATGGCATGCTTAACAAACTAGAAGAATATGATGCCGGTTTAAAAAATGGATTAAGCGTTGATATAAAAGCCGGTGGAAAAATTAGAAAACAATGCTTTTATAAGAATGATAAGATTGACGGCTCATACAAACTTTATTTTGATCACGGAAAAGTAGAGATGGAGCAAGAGTATTTAAACGGAGTAATGAATGGTCCAAAAAAAGTTTTTTATCAAAACGGTAAATTGCAGGAAGAAACCATTTATATTAATGATAAGCGAAATGGTGTAACAAAATGGTATACCGATAAAGGTAAGTTAAGCATAGAATATAATTATGTTTCAGGAAGTTTAGAAGGTCCGCAAAAGACATATTTTGGCGAAGATGGTGCTTTAAATACGGTAACAATTTATAAAGGCAACGCCATGAATGGCGATTATGTAGAGTATTTTGAGGATGGAAAAACAATTAAGATTGTTGGTCCTTATTTAAACGATAAAAAAAATGGCGCGTGGAAAGAGTATGATAAAACTGGCAAAATAATTAGCACACAGAACTACAAAAATGATGTGTTGGTGAAATAAACTAGTTCCTATCTACTCTAAATTTAAAATCAGGAAACGGAATTTTACTGTTCAACACCTTATCGGCTAAATTAATTTTGTAGCTCATTACTTTAGCTAAAACTTCTTTATTATTTGCTCCAATAATTTGAGCTGCTAAAATTCCGGCATTTGCAGCACCATTGAGCGCTACAGTGGCTACAGGAACGCCAGTTGGCATTTGCAAAATAGATAAAACAGAATCCCAACCATCAATTGAATTGCTAGATTTTACAGGAACGCCAATTACTGGTAAAGGACTTTTTGATGCTACCATTCCCGGTAAGTGCGCTGCACCACCAGCACCCGCAATAATTGCCTGAATGCCTCTGTTGTGTGCATTTGAAGCGTATTCCATCAACAAATCAGGTGTACGGTGTGCCGATACAATTTGCACTTCAAAAGGAATTTGAAATTCCTCCAAAATTTTTGCCGCTGCTTCCATTACTGGCCAGTCAGACTGACTTCCCATAATAATACCAACTTTTGCTTGCATTGTTTTATGTTTAATTTTTTACAAAGATGTAACTTTTAATATACTTTGAACCAATCGTGCATTTTTTATGGCCTCCTCAATGTTTTCATGCAAAATAGTTACATGGCCCATTTTACGGTATGGTTTGGTAGTTTTTTTTCCATATAAATGTACATATACATTTGGTAATTGCATTGCTTCTTCCAAACCTTCATAAATAGCATCACCTGTTTGACCTGCTGCGCCCAGTAAATTTACCATAATAGATGGCGTATGGCATGTGGTATTACCTAATGGTAAATTTAAAATAGCGCGTAAATGTTGCGCGTATTGCGATGTTCTGCAGCCTTCTATGGTTTGATGGCCACTGTTGTGTGCACGTGGTGCAATTTCATTTACTAAAATTTCATCATCATGTGTTAAAAACATTTCTACGGCCAAAATGCCAATAATATCCGCCTTTTCTGCAACTTTTTGCGCAATTGCTTTAGCTTCACTTTCAACAGATTTAGAAACATTGGCAGGCATTTGTAAAAACTCTACCAAATTTTGTTGTGGATTAAAGTCCATTTCTACCACATCATAAACAGCCAATTCGCCTTTGGTATTGCGAGCAACAATAACTGCAATTTCTTTTTTAAAATTAACCAACAGTTCCATTACGCATGGTGCATCAAATGCATTTTGCAAATCAGCCTCATGGCTGAGTTTAGTTACTCCTTTTCCATCGTAACCGCCTTTGCGCAACTTTTGCATAAATGCTTTGCCTTGTTGTTGCCATATTTGCAAACTTTCAGCTTTATCGTTCGTTAAAAAAAATGGGGCTGTTGGTATATTATTTTCTTTATAAAATACTTTTTGTGCGCCTTTATCTTGAACCATTTTCAACACCTTAGGCTGTGGAAAAACTTTAACGCCTTCTTCTTCCAATTTAAAAAGTGCGTCCACATTTACGTGCTCAATTTCAATGGTAAGCACTTCTACCTGTTTGCCAAATTCATAAACTGTATTAAAATCCTGCAAACTGCCACAAGTAAAATGAGGAACTAAATGTTTACAAGGCGCATGTTGGTCGGGATCCAAAACAAATAATTCAATATTTAAGTTCACAGCTTCCTGTATAAGCATTTTACCAAGTTGCCCACCGCCTAAAATACCTAAAGTTGTAGTTTTAAATGACATATTATTTAATCAATATTTGGCAAAATTAGTTTTATTCGCTAAATTAAAGCTACATAATGCGCACACTGTTAAAGAAATTGTCTTTTTTTGCGTTATTATTATTTATCACAACAAAAACGCATGCTAAAAAATATTACGGGCACTTTTTTCACAAGGATAATAGTGTCTGTTTTGAACTTTGCTATTATTATAATTACCGCCAAATTAATGGGCGCAGAAATAAGGGGAAGTATTAGTTTGTGTATGTTAGCCGTTGCTATTGCTGGTTTAATTAACGAAATTATTGGTGGCCCGGCAGTGGTATATCTTGTGCCACGTTTCAACAATAGTAGTATTGCAAAATACGCTTACTTGTGGGCGGTAGTTATAAGTGTTTTATCGAGTTTGCTTTTAGGTCTATTTAACTTTTATGATGTTCAGTTTTTTCCATTGGTTGCTGCGTGCAGCTTGATGCTCTGTTTAGGTTCCATTCATCAATTTATTTTACTTGGCCATCAAAAAATAAAAGCTTTTAATAGCATTGCTTTAATCCAAAGTGTAATATTATTTTTAGTTTTTATGAGCTTCATTTTTCAAAAGCAATACCAAATTCAAAGTTATTTCTACGCCTTGCTTATTGCTTATGCTGCTGCATTTTTATTAGGATTAAAATATACTTCTTTTGTATGGAAAAATGATGAAAATATAACTCAAAAACCAACGCTTAAAATTTTATTTAACAACGGCATACTTACGCAGTTGGCTAGCTTAACACATTTAATGAGCAGCAGAGTTACCTTTTATTTTTCGAGTCACTTTTTATCGTTGGCTTTTGTAGGTGTGTTAAGCACAGCGTTATCTATCACTGAGGCTGCTATGTTATTTAGTAGCAGCGTGGCTTTAATTACGGCAAGCACTGTATCTAATGAAACCGATAAATTAAAAGCCGCAAGCACTGCCCTTAAACTAATTAAGTTATCGTTACTTATATCATTTGTGATCCTTTTTGTATTAAGTGTTTTTCCCGAAACTTTAATGAGTACTATCTTTGGAAAAGATTTTAGCGGAATTAAAATTATAATTCTTACACTTATTCCAGGTGCATTAGCAAACAGTATTAGCCAGGTAATTAGTCATTATTATTCGGGATTAGGTAAGTTTAAAATAAATGCAGCGGTAGGATTTCTATCATTGGCTGTTTCTATTTTTGCTGGGATACTTTATTTAAAAACTTCATCAATACTATTGCCAGGCTTCATCATAAGTGCCAGCGCCATAGTGGCAATGATTTATTTTGTACGTTTGTTTTTAAAAGAGCACCACTGGAAAGCGCATCAATTACTTCCAAATAAAGCAGATGTAAAATTAGTTTTTGAAAAATTTAAAAATAAACTGAGGTAAAAATGTGTGGTATTGGCGGCATAGTAAGATTTAATAAGCAAGTAAATGATATCAAATCATCGGCTATTTTATTAAATAAATTGATTGCGCACCGTGGACCTGATGGTGAAGGCTATTTATTGCATCACCAACAAAAAACAACAACAGCCTTTGGTAATGATACCCCACAAGCATGTATTCAAAATCAATTAGATTACGCTTCGCAGATTAATATTAATGAAGCTAATGAGGCTTACGATATGGTGTTGCTTCATCGCAGACTTTCGATTATTGATTTAAATGCAAGCGGGCATCAACCTATGTGTATTGATGAGGGCAATTTGTGGATTACCTTTAATGGCGAGATATACAACTACATTGAAATTAGAAAAGAACTCCAAGATAAAGGTTGTATTTTTAAATCAGAAAGCGATACCGAAGTGGTACTTTTTGCCTATAAAGTTTGGGGTAAAAAATGCTTACAGAAGTTCAATGGAATGTGGGCTTTTGTAATTTTCGACAAAACAAAAAATATACTTTTTGGCGCACGCGATCGCTTTGGAGTTAAGCCATTTTATTACTATAAAGATAAAGATGTTTTTGCCTTTGCCTCAGAGCAAAAAGCTTTAGTAAAAATGCCATTCATACAAACAGGCATAAGGCAAGAAGCCGTTTACGACTACTTCGTAAAAGGTGAAATAGAATATGAAACATTGAGTTTTTTTAAACACATTAATGAACTTTTTCCAGCACATAGTTTTGAATTGCATGTAAATACGGGTAACTTTAATGTTGATAGATATTATGTTTTAGAAACAAATGCCAGGTATGAAAGTTATGAAGAAGAAAAATTTATTGTAGCAAAAGATCGGGTAGCTGAGCTTCTAATCAATGCCGTAAAACTCCGCCTTAGAGCCGATGTTAGTGTGGGTGCATGTTTGAGTGGAGGAATTGATAGTAGCGCCATTGTTTCGTTGATGGATAATTTAAATAAAGAAAGTGGTGTTAAAGAAAAAATTAACTTGTTTACCGCCTCTTTTAATGATATTACTATTGATGAAAGTCCATTTGCAGCGCGCGTGGCAGAGCAAACTAATAGCGCTTTTTACCGTGTTTTTCCTAATTCTGATGAATTAGTTAGCGATCTTGAAAATTTAATTTATTGTCAGGATGTACCTATTTGGAGCACCAGTACTTATGCGCAATACAGAGTAATGCAAAAGGCCAAAGAAGCAGGTGTTAAAGTAGTTTTAGATGGCCAAGGTGGAGATGAATTGTTTGGTGGCTATCACAGCTACATGTATAACTATTGGGCCGAAATTTTAAAGCAATTTAAATTTGGTAAATTACACAGTGAAATGAAAGGTTTTTTGCCTTGGCATTTACGCTACAGCTTTTTTGCTAAACAACATTTGCGTTTTTCTACCATTCGTAGGTTACCTGCCTTTGTGCAGTACCAAATAAATAGAAATTATTTTGGCGATTTATATTATTTAAATTCGCAATTTTTAAACGAAAATAAAAATCGTTTGCAAAGCGAACCTGTGCCAAAAAATCTCAATAAAATGTTGATGCAGGAATTTACCAATACACGTTTAAAAGCTTATTTAAAGTGCGAAGACCGTTGTAGTATGTGGCATAGCGTAGAGTCGCGCACACCCTTTGCCGATGATATAAATTTAATTGAATATGCTTTTCAATTGCCTTCATCTTACAAAATAAAAAATGGAGTTAACAAGCACATACTGCGCGAATCGATGCGAGGTGTGGTACCCGATATTATTTTAAACAGAAAAGATAAAATGGGTTTTGCCACCCCTAACTCGCAATGGATTAAAAATATAAAAGATGCGGTGCGCCCATATTTTGATGATAGTTTAAAAGATTACTTTGATATGCACAAAATAAACCGCGATTTTGATCAAATGTTTAGTAATAATTTGGGTCCTGATGATACCAGAACTTTTAAGTTTATTGCTTTTGCGGTGTGGAAGAAAGTTTTTGAGATGTAATGCCGATTACACTTTCAACTTAGACGAATTGTATTAAAGCCTTATTGTGCTAATTCCAAATAGTATTGACATTAAACATTGCAAATTTATTTTTAGTTGGACTAAAAAATTAATGCAATTGGTATTACATTGGTATAAAAAGTAAAACCCTATGTAAGGAAAAAATAAAAGCGCTAAGATTTACAAAGCGCTTTTATGTATAAGAATTAACTATTTATTATTTTAACATCAATTTGCCTTTGGTTAAACTTTGGCTATTATTTAAAATTTCGTAAAAATAGACGCCTGAATTTAAGTTGTTTTTGGAAATCTTTACTTGATTTAAGCCTTGTTTTAAAGCGGTATTTTCAGCATAAACTTTTCGACCTGCGATATCGGTAATAACCAAAATGCTATTGTTTAATATTACATTTGAATTTACTGCAAGTGTTGCTTCATCTATTATTGGATTAGGGAAAACATTTGCCGTGATATTGAAATTTAGATTTTGCATACCCACACTTGTTAGAGTGTAAATTAAACTAGTATTGGTGCATCCATCGCTATTTGGATTGGTTGTAAAAGTATAATCACCATTTACTGCAGGTGTATAATTGCTATCAATAGCATTAGGAATTATGTTGCCATTTAAATACCAATTTCCACCTGTGGTTGATGCAATTAATTCAAAGCCATTAAAAGAAATTACAGGGGTAGGAGGAACTTGATTAAAAGGAACCGAAATATCCCAATTATTACCATTAACGGTTAAATCGTTTGTACTTTGTAAGTCAATACTAGTATTTCCTGTACCTTCATTAAAACGCCAATAAGAAACTAAGTTAACTGCTGTTGTAGGATCAATATGTTTATTCATATTAGCCATTAATTCATTGGCTGTTAGCGCACGGTGCCAAATGCGTACTTCATCCATTTTTCCATCGAAGAAGCGTTGAGCAAACTGGTTAGGGTCGCTTAGTTTGCCTAAGGTTATTGGATAATTTTGCGAATTTGCAATACTTCCTGCAAAAGGTGCAATATTTTGTTCAACACCATTAACAAACACCCTTAAATTTTGACCATCGTATGAACCAGCAACATGAGTCCAGGTATTAAGTGTTAAAGCGTTAGTTGGTGTAAATACTTCTTTCCAACTTGTTGGATTTTGATTGATATCAAGGCCAGCAATATTAAAAGCTAATTCACCAGAACCACCACAGCGTAATACAAAGCCACCTTCGCCACTGCTCCATCCGTGTTTGCAAACAATAGAGTTTTGAGCCGAATTAAAGCCAAAGGAATTTGGATTGATCCATGCTTCTACAGTAATGGAATCGGTAATATTCAGGTTGCTTTGACTGCTAGATGTAGCACTCGTGCTAAAACCATCAAAGCTAATGCTATTGGTGTTTTCGATACAATTTTGTGCATTTGAATTTTCAAATGCTAATGCTAGCAATACTAGTGTAAATATTTTTTTCATTTGGGTTAAATAAGTTTTGATTCTCAAAAATACTAAAAATTAGGGAATAAATTAGGTCTATTTTTTTAATTGCAAATTAATACCTATGTGTTTACTGAAATAGTTCAATGAATTACGCCATAAGAGCTACTCTATGTGCATTGTAGAAGAAACGGATTGGACTAATTTTACGCAAGTAATGGTATAATACCGATTGTATTTATTAAATAGCCCAAAGCTGTTTAATAAATTTACAATGGTTAATGCCGATACAACTTGAAACTAGTACAATAAGGCTTGGCCGCAATTGGACTAAATTGAAAATGTAATGGGTATATGAGCCTGAAGACTTGTGCTGGTATAATTTGAATAGGCACAAGTCTCAGATGACTCGCGCCAGAATATTTATTGTGTTGTGTTAATTGATTTGCAATAGGGACAGGAGCAAGCTACCGTGTAGCGCGGATGGCCCGGCCCTGAGCAAAGCGATGGGATTGCCCTCTTTAGCTTTGCTCAGGTTGGGGAAACTAATTTATTTGATTTTAAAGCTTACTCCTAAGCCAAATGTTCTTCCAATTTGAAATGTTTCGGCATAATAGGTTTGGCCACGGTAAACTTGCGTTTTAGACACTTTTGCGTTTAATAAATTGCGCATAACTAGCGAAAATTGCCAGTATTTACCCACATTTTGAGTGGTTTTAAAATTTAAAAATGGCACTGGTGATTCATAAATATCGGGCGTGGCAAATAATGAAATGCTGTATAATTTTGGTCCAGATACGTTGAATGATAGTGAACTTTCGTGACCAATTTTAGGATTGGCATAGGTTAAAATAGCATTTACAATGTAAGGCGCTTGTCCTTGAAACGGGCGGCTTTCTACAGCATAAGTTGAGTCAACATTTTTAGAATTTTCAATTTCTTTTACTGGAATATCAACACGAGAATTGATTAAAGTTAAGTTGGTATTTATGTAAAAATCGTGCAAGAAAGGGGAAATAAAATCTAAGCTTTTTCTGAATTCGAATTCGGCACCTAATACTTCTGCTTTATCAACATTTACAAAGCTAAGCTCTGGTATAGTTGCCTTAGGATTAAATGCTCTAATGATAGGATCTTTAAAGGTTTTATAGTAAGCACTTACGGCAATTATTTCTCCAGGACGTGTGTAAAACTCATAACGAATATCGAAGTTATTAATTAAGGTTCTTTTTAAGCCTGGATTACCCACGTTGTAAAAACCATTTTTTGTATCAAACTGCTCGAAAGGAGCTAATTCTCTCATGTTTGGACGTGCAATTGTTTGACTAAATGCCAATCTTAAGTTAGATTTTTCGGTTAAAGCATAAACAGTATTTATAGATGGTAAAAGATCTAATAATTTTAGCTTACCTGGATCGATAATACTATCGCCATTAATTGAATAAAATATGGCATTTGTATCGCGGCTTGCTACATTTAAGTTGGTACTTTCGATGCGCGCACCTGTAATTATTTTTAAATTTTTAAGTGGTGAAAATACTGTCATGGCGTAGGCTGCAGTAATATCTTGTTGGCCCGTATAAAAGTTTCTGTTGTTAACTTGATTGATGTAATGCCAGCCTGTAGCATATCTTGTGATAGCACCTTGCGAGTTTCTAGTTGTATCGGTAATGCCAAAATTATCACTATCTAAAAATGCATTTAAATCGCCATTGTAATTATCTAACAATAACTTTTGTGAAGATTGAATGCCCGAGTTGTTCATTTGAAAGCGATACTCCTCGAATTTTCTTTTAGTTGAACTGTAATATCCACCCCACTTTATTTTAAAGCTTTGCGACTTATTAATGTTTAATGTAAAATCAATTTTTGCTTGTTGTTGACTATCTTTTAAATCTCTATAAAAGTGATATGGAAATGCAAACTCAGCATTGTTCATGTAATAAGCAGTATCGAGGTATCTTACTAAATCACCATTTGCACCAACCGAATCGGCAGTATCTTTAACAGAGGTATAAGCAAAATAACGCAAATCTGGCTCGTATTGGCGTGTATTGGTATTACTTGCCGACCAATCGATATCTAAACCATTTAATAGTTTAAAACTGTGGCTTCCATTAACAACAAGTGTCTTTAATTCTCTTTGTGTAAATTCTAATACATTGGTATTAAATTGAGCGCGTGAATCTGATACTTGTCCCATAAAAGTACCAGATTGCTGACGTGCAACTTTTTCTGCATCATTGCTGTAAATACCAGTTATACCGATTGTGTGTTTTTTAGCAATCTTTACTGCTAAATTAGCTAGTCCTCCAAGTTGAGGATTATCAATACTTTTAGTTTCTTTAAGTGCTTGGTACGCAAATAATTTTTCGGTATTGGTGTTGATGAAGGTATTTATTTCTCCATCGTTATAATGTGTAAAATTTCTTTGATAATTTCCTCCAATTGTCATCCCAATTTCGGTTTTTCCAATCACATACCTTTGTCCAGCTGCAAGGCTGTAGTTGTTGTTTAAGGGGGTTTTATTATAATTATTATTTAAACCAAATGCTTGCCTTAATTGATATCCCACACCGCTTTCGTTATTTGCTTCACCAGTTTTTTCTGCAATAAATTCATTGCTAAAAACTTTAGCCGAGCTATTAAACAGTTGTCTTTCTATTTCAAAGTCTTTGCTTTTTTTGCGTGCATCAAGGTATAAACTTGAATTAATCATATCTCTGATCGAATCATTTAAAGCAATCAAAGGTACTTTTCTAGTATCATCATCAACTCCTCTCCAGTCTGTGCTTCCACCTTGATAACTAAGAAAATCGCCATTCATAGAAGAAAGCGTATTCATTGATTGTGAAATGTTTACAGTTACATAAGGTTTTTCAGGAAAACTTTTAGTGCTAATATTTAAATTTCCTCCTGCAAAATTGCCCGGTTGATCTGGCGTAAAGGTTTTTGTGGTAACAATATTGTCAACAAATGATGAAGGAATTAAATCTAAACTAGATGCATTGCGATAAGGGTCACTACTTGGAATTGGAAGTCCGTTTAATTGTGCAATAGAATATCTATCGCCTAGCCCGCGCATTACCATAAATTTGCCATCTTCTACATTGGCGCCAGTCATTTGTTTCATTGATTCTGCAGCATTGCTGCTGCCCGTGCGTGCCATTTGTTGTGCCGAAATACCATCTTGCACAGCGAATGATTTTTTTTGAATGGAGATTAAAGATGCATCTGTGTTTCTTTGTTGCACAGCTTCAATTACTACTTCTTTAATTTCTACATTATCAGATTCTAAAGTAAAATCAAGTGTGATGCTTTCTCCTGCTTTAACTGATACATTTTTTACAATAATTTTTCTGTAACTTATAAAGTTGCATACAATTGTATGGTTGCCTGCGGGTACTTTTAAATTGTAGTTGCCACTTAAATCAGTTGAAGTAGCAGTATTTGTGCTGTCTATTTTTACAACAGCTCCAATGATTTCTTCACCGGTTAATTTGTCAATTATTTTACCAGATATATTTCCGTTTTGTGAGTAAACATGTGCACTAATTTGCAGTAAAAAGAATGTAAATAAAAGTGATTTAAAGCAGTAATTTTTCATTTTAATTGTGTAGTTGTTTTAGCCAGTCTGTTAAACACAAATAGCAGGAGACGTTTGCCCCCTGCTATTTCTGATTATGTTATTTGTTTTTATTCAATAATTAATTTCTTACTGAATTGATTATCACCGTTTGTAAAGCTTATGAAATACAATCCTTTACTTAAGTCAGAAACATCCACTGTTTGTGGTGCACCAACTGAAGGTTTGTTGTTTAATGTTTTTACCACTTGCCCTTGTGTATTGATAATTTGAACCAATACATTTTTATTTGACTCGTAAGCGATATTTAAATTTCCTTTGGTTGGATTTGGATATAGCATTAATGAATTTACAACATTGTTATATTCATTGATCCCAGTAACATTTACTAAATGTCCGTTTTTGGCTAAACTCGACCAGCTAGATAGCCATAAGTCGGTTGACGCAGTTGAAAAAGCACCTTTGTAATTAACTGCTGTAAAGAAAGCATCACCTGCAGGATAAGCGTCTAAAGCAGTTGTATAAGCTGCTCCAGTTCCACTTGGGCGTGGGTCTAGCAAACCATCTTGAGTTCTGCTAACATTATAAAGGGCAGGATTAGCTATTTGATTGCTGTTTGTAGTTAAGTGAGAAATTAAAGCCGCAGCAGTTGCATCATCGGCACTTGCAGTGATTCTGATTATGCCATTAGCACTTCCATCAATTACTGTTGTACTTCCAATATTGTGGAATAAATTGTTTTTGATAATTAATTCTCCTGCGATTAATTGAGCATAAGCATCATTGCTATTTGAAGGGCTATCTTGAACTTCAATTCCTTTACCTTTCATTTCGCTTACAATACTATTTGCAACATAGCCTTTAGTACCTGCACGGAATAACCATCCAATTGGATTGGCCGCAGCAGCAGCTGCACCTGAACCAATATGTGTTCCATTAAATACAATTGGATCAGAAGCAGGTGTTAAATCATTAGGTGTACTTCCATCGCATTCCCAACCAGCATCAGCAATATCATCTCTTTGGATAGAGAACCAAAACTGACCTTTTCCAGTCCAACTTTCATCCCAATCAAAACTATCATCTTCGGTAAATGCAACAGCAGCATATTTTACATTTACTGTTCCCCCAAAAAATTCGATGCCATCATCAGAGTTAGCATATATTTCAACATATTCTACTGTTGTAGCGCTACCCACAGCACCTAAGGTTAATCCGTTTAATTCACTACCACTCGCAATTTGACGACCTCCATGACGTATAGAAACATAACGTAAAACACCTGAGTTATCATTGTCAATATTTGCTCCAGCTGGCATACCATAAACACCTCTTGGTTCAGTTGTAGGAATACCTTCAACATTTACTTCATTGTTGCCATTTTTTACGGTAAAAGCTTTTCCCAATAATACAACACCACCCCAAAGTGCATTGTCTGTTGGACCTAAATCAGTTCCATCTGCCATGTCATCATCTTCTGCTGTAAAAATAATTGGTTCAGCCACGGTGCCAGTTGCGTAAATTTTAGCACCACGACAAATAACTAATGCAGATGGATTACCAACATCAGCTCTAGGGGTAAATTTAATTACTGTGCCAGCTTCAATATTTAAAGTGCCGCCATCTTCAAGAAATACAACGCCATCTAAAACATAAACGTTGTTTTTGGTCCAATTGTATGTTTGACCGCCTACTAAGTCGGCATCAACAATGTTAATAATGCTTTGTGCTTGTAGGCTTGTAAAACCAAAAAGCAAGCTTGCTGCAATTGTGTAGAATTTTTTCATAGTTTGTGTGTTGTTTTTGTTGGTGCAAAACTATACTCTCAAAATTCCTTGAATATTACTTACTAGTTAAATCATTGTTATTAAAGCAAAGCAGGTAGTTAACATTAATTTAATATTGAAATAAATCTAGATTGGTTGATCGTTTTTTTGAAGTTAAACTACAGTGCGAATGGCTTCGAATGCTTCTGCAAATTCAACATTTATTTGAGTGCCTCTAACACGCGCCAAACCTTTTAGAAAGTTTTCTTCCATGTAGGTTTTATGCTTTAATGAAGCATACATTTTAAGGGAAGCTATTTTTAAGTTAAGCTGTCTTTTATCTAAAGTAAAAAAACATGAAGTTTTGAAATTATCTGTATCCCATGGTAAATCATAGCCATAACAAGTTTTGTGTTTAAATGCTCTAATTCCTTCTTGGTATACAGCTTTGTGGTCTTGGTGTATTGATTGGCTGGAGGGCATAAATACGATATCAGGGTTTATTTTACGCTTTAAATCAATTAAAATCTCCAGAATTTCTTGCCTGTGCTCGTTTAGCTTTCTAAATGGAAATAGTTTAATAATTAATTTATCATCAGTAATTCCTAAAGTTTTGCATGCATCTTTACATTCAGTTAACAAAATATTAGCATTAACATTATGCTCATCAACAATATTGCCAATAGAAAATGCCACATAATAAATAAACATGCCTTGGTCTAAAAGCTTTGTAATAGTGCCTCCACAACCTAATTTTCCATCATCTAAATGAGGCGCAATAATTAATACTTTTTTATTCAAGAAAACAATTTTGAGTCCTCAAAATTACATCCATAAAATTACAATAAAGTACAGTTGGGTTAAGTAATTGTAAAGTTTTAACTGTGCACTTTTAATTATTTATTTCCTCTAAAAACATATCAAAATAATTAAATGGTTAATTTAGTGTTATTAAGTTGTTTATTGCATTTTCTTAAACAGTACCTAATTGTTTTTAAAATGTCTGAAATACATGTGTTTGCTCTAATTTTTAAATAAATAATTTGTCACTTAGTATGGCTAATTTTTTCTTGTAGCTTTAACGTAATAGTAACAATTTATATATCTATCAAACGCGACAATAGTGCTTCTTTTGCACTTTCAAATTTAACAACGCATTTCATGAAAGGTAAAGCTACAATTCTACTATTTTTTTTATTTCTTAAAATTAGTTTAGCCCAAAACGGATTAGAGGGTTTAATCGTTGAAAAGTATTATAAATCCAATAACAACGATACTACAGTAAATGATGTAGGAGGTAAGCTGCCCGTTGGGTCTGTTACGTATAGATTTTATTTAGATTTATTACCTAACTACAAGTTTCAAGCTGCTTATGGTTTGCCGGGTCACGAGCTTAGAATAGAAACATCAACTTTATTTTTTAATAATGAAGACAGAGGTGATGTTCAACCTAATTACACAAAAGCTAATGCAAAAGACAATACGGTGATGCTAGATTCTTGGCTGTCTTCTGGCGCTGCGTGTATTGGTAATTTTGGGGTGTTAAAAACAGAAGATACAGATAGCAACGCAACGGTTGTTAACGCCGAAACTCCTCAAGTATTACAAAACGATGATGTTAACTGCGGCATTCCAATCAATACACAAGATGGCTTGCAATTAGGTAATCCAGGTGTTTTTGGAAGCATAGGTATTGATACAGAGATTGGTGTTTTTGGGAGCCAAAATGATGGAACTAATGGTCCAGTTTTTAGCACCACAAATGGTTCATGGTATTGTTTGTCTGGTGCCACTGGCGCAGATAGCGCAATAAATAAAGTGTTGATTGCTCAAATTACTACCAACGGTAGCCTAAAATATAAATTAAATGTTCAAATAGGTACACCTACGGGTGGGGTTGAGCGCTATGTAGCAGAGGCTTTGCCTGGTGATACTAGTTCAATTTTATTGGCAGCGCTAAACGATTCTGTAAGCACTCCTTCTTCATTAAAGGATATTGCAATCTTCGAAAAAAATAATGGTATTGATATATTTCCCAATCCATTGACCGATGAAATATTGACCATTAAACCTAAGATTAAAATGGAGCAAAACAGTTTGATTTCACTTTATGATAGCCGCGGTGTGCTTTTAGATCAGCGCAAAGTTGGTGCAGTTTCTAAAGATGGATATCAGTTTTCTATGCAAGGCATCGAATCGGGAATATATCTTATAAAAATAGAAGATGCAACTCATAGCTTCTCAAAGAAATTAATTGTTAATCACTAAATATTAAAGATTTTAAATTTTAAAAAAATGAAAAAAACGTTACTAGCACTACCTTTATTATTTGCATGTTTTTATGCGCAAGCACAAAATGGATTAGAAGATATCATCGTTGAAAAATATTATATCTCTGAAGCTAATGATACGAATGCGAATGTTGTTGGAGGAATTCTTCCTGTAGGTTCTACAACATACAGAGTTTATGTAGATATGGCAGCAGGATACACGTTTCAAGCGGCTTTTGGGTTACAAGGTCAAGAATTAAGGATAGAAACTACCACCCAGTTTTTTAACAATATGGATTATGGAAGTACATCTCCAACTTTTTCTAAAAACAATTCAGCTAAAAACACGGTGATGCTTGATTCATGGTTGTCTGTAGGAGGTGCTTGCAATGGTTATTTTGGCGTTTTAAAAACAGATGACGATGGTTTAAATACCAATGTTAATTCATGTTCAGGATGCAATGTTAGTTCAATTTTACAAAGTGCAAATGTTGATGCAGGTATTCCTTTATCAACTCAGGATGGATTATTAGCAGGAACGCCTGTTTCTGTTACTGCAGTTGGAATTAGTTCAGTAATTAATGTATTTGGTAATAGTACTATTGGCAATTTGTTTTCTACAGATAATGGTTCATGGGCAGCCTTGGGTGGTGCTACTGGTCCTGATGCAAATACCAACAGGGTATTAATTGCTCAGTTAACAACAGATGGCGTTTTAACTTTTAAACTTAATTTGCAATTAGGAACACCAGGTGGAGGAACAGAGCAATATGTTGCTGAAAATCCTACTGGCTCTCAATTTCAACACCCAGCATTAGTTTACGATTCGGGTAACTTAACAAACTTACAAGATTTAAACCCTACAGGTGCTGTTTACAAAATTTATCCCAATCCAATTAAAGATAATTTAAATATTGAAGTAAAGTCATCCAATGCTGATAACAAAAAACAATATATGTTTTATACTATTTATAGCATGGAGGGTAAAGAGGTAATCGCCAATTCAATTCCTACATTAAATAGTAATTATAGCGATACCATTGATTTAAGTCGCTTAAATAAAGGAATTTATTTTATGCAAATTAATTTAAATGGAGTGGTTTCTACAAAGAAATTAATTAAGCTATAAAAATTAATTTACACAGAAATATACATACACATTCATTAACTTTATTATGAAAAGGTTTTGCATCGTATTAATAATATTAATTAGTAATATCATTAATATAAAAGCTCAAGGTACGCTTAGAGGAAAGGTTACTGATGAGAATGGGGAACCAGTGATCGGTGGTTTAGTAGTATTAAAAAATAATAAACTAATAGCCTCATCAACCGATTTAGATGGAAATTATGCTATAAAAATACCCGATAGTACTTCACAAATTGTTGTTGTTTCTTATATTGGATATCTTACTGTAGAGGAAAATATATCATTAAAAAATGGTCAAATATTAATTAAGAATTTTGACTTAAAATCAAGCACTAAGGAAATAAAAGAATTAGTAGTAGAGGCAAAGGCAAACCGTGCAAAGGATTACTACCTTGATAAAATGAAAATAAACTCTGTTACATCTATAGATTTTGTTTCATCAGAAACCATCAAAAAAACAGGTGATGCAACTGCTGCAGCTGCCGTTGCAAGAGTTTCGGGAGTGTCATCTAGTGGTTCCTTTATTACGGTGCGTGGTATTGGCGATAGATATGTTAAAACTCAAATAAATGGTTTAGTAATTCCTACTTTGGATCCCTTAACCAATAACATTAAATTAGATTTATTTCCTTCTAGTTTATTAGATAATATTTTTATTACCAAAACAGCTAGTGCAGATTTAGCAGGCGATTTTTCAGGGGCGCTCATCTCTTTAGAAACAAAAGATTTTCCTGATAGATTAATGGTAAATGTTGAAAGTACCGTGGGTTACAATAGCCAAAGTACTTTTAGACAATATGTATCGAGTGAGCGAAGTTCAACAGAATGGTTAGGTTATGATAGTGATCTAAGAGATATTGATCATTTGGCATATCAACCTGTTATTGAAGAACCAACAGTTTATCAGCAGCTAGTTGTTTTAGGATTGGAAGATTTTTATAACGCCATTGGAGTAAATAAAGATACACCTTGGAGTGATGATTATTTTAAGTTAGGTTTGGTGCAATTGGGTTTATTAGACAAAGGACAGTTTAATGATTTGGAGGCCGTAAATGCTGCTAAAAATACATTTAATTCAAACAATGAAAATAGAAATAAAGCCTACAGGGCCATCAATTCAAAAGCATCAGCATTTGGTAAATCATTGCCAAACAATTGGGATACAAAGTATAGAGTAGCGCCGCTCAATTTTAGCCAAAGCTTTAGCATTGGTAACCAGGTAAATCTTTTTAAAAGACCTCTCGGAATTATTGGTGGCTTCCGCTATTCAAGTGCTGTGCAATATGATTCTGTTTCGGATATAAACAGATTGCTTCCTGCAGATGTAAATGGGCCGCAAACATTTATTTTAAATGCAAAACAGCAATCCACAAAAGAAACAAACGGGCTCAGTGGCTTGCTGCAATTAACCTACAAAGTTCATCCCAATCATACCATTGGATTTTTATTTATGCCTAATTTCTTGGGTGTAAATAATGTTAGAACCTTTTTAGATTCTGCCAATGGGGTAAATAATGTTGTTGTAAAAGATCAATTTTATGAGCAAAGAAGGCAATTGGTTTATCAGGCAAAAACACAACATTACTTTCCAACTATTAAATCAAAACTAAACTTTAATTTATCGTACACCAATGGTAAAAGTGTGGCACCCGATTTTAAAAGCTTAGCTTATGCCCTACTTCCAAATAATCAAAATGCAATTGGTGGTGGCTTTCCTATCCGTAGATTTTACAGGTATTTAAATGAAGATTTGCTAGATGCCAACATTAAAATAGAAGTGCCATTGTTTGAAAAACCGAACTTAGCGCGTAAACTTAAATTTGGTGGTAGCTTTTTAAATACCATACGCGATAGTCGTCAGTATGAATATTTTTACTCTGCTGGACCTTTTACAGCTTCAGGTTTTGAAAATGAAGATTTGCAGGGTTTTTTCAATCTTTCTGAATATGAATTTAGTGAGCAAACTAACTTAAGTGGATTGCCAGAAACGACCATAAATAAATCTTATTTGGCGGTCGACTTAGACTCCTATCATACTATTGGAAGAACTAACATATACTCAGGTTATGCACTTCTTGATTATACCATCGTTCCTCGTTTAAGAGCATCAGCAGGCGCAAGAATAGAATATACAAATATTTATGCCGATGTATTTAAGTTCGACTCAATAGGATATGAAGCCTTTGATGAACGAAGATTTCAGCCGGGTGATGCGTTTATGGTAAATCCAGGGGCCATTAATCAAGCAAATTTATTGCCAAGCCTAAATGTGATTTGCAAATTAAGAAATTTAGAAACAAGCCCTATTAACTTGAGAGTAAACTATAGTAAAACTATAGCTAGACCAAGTGTAAGAGAGTTAACAGAAACAACAATTTTTGACTATGAGTATAGAAATTTCATATTCGGAAATGCCGACCTTAAAACTGTTGATATTCATAATTATGATTTAAGGTTAGAATCTTATTTCGAAAATGGCGATAATATTTCTGTGAGTTTCTTTTACAAGAAATTCTTTAATCATATTGAATTGGTGCAAACTACCCAAGGATTTAGTTGGCAAAATGCAAATGAATCTAATGTAAAAGGAATTGAATTAGATGGCAGAAAGATAATTATGAAAGGATTAGAATTTAGAGCTAATCTTACTTTAGCGCAATCTATAACAGAAGTTATTCAAAATAATATTTATGTGAAAAATAATATTAAGGTTGTAGAGCCATTTGATACCTTAACTAGACAAATGTCGGGCCAAGCACCCTATGTAATTAATGGTATAATTAGTTACACTATGGATAGTTTAAGATTATCAACTTCAATTGCTTATAATGTTCAAGGTCCAAGATTGGCTGTGGTTTCATCACAACCCGGTTTTGTTCCCGATGTTTTTGAGTTACCGCGACATATGTTAGATTTTAGAATTGCCAAAGAATTAGGAAAGAGATTCGCTGTAACTGTAACAATTAAAGATATTTTAAATAGTCCTGTAAGAAGGTCTTATCAATTGCCTGAAGGATTTACTGCAGACTTTGATCGTTACAGATTTGGAACCAACTATAATTTGTCAATTTCATACAAGCTATAAGAATAAAATGAAACTAAAAATTAATTTAATAGCATTAATTATAGCCTTCTCCTTTTCGGTGAAAGCGCAGGTTGAAAATGTAATTGTTGAAACCTATTATATTGCAGATAATAACGATATTGCTGATACTATCGGTGGTCAATTAGATGCTGGATCTATAACCTACAGGATTTATATTGATTTAAAAGAAGGAACAGTGCTGAAAAACGTTTATGGCGATCAATATCATCCTTTAAATTTTAAAACAACAACCACCTTTTACAATCACAAAATAGAAGGTAAAACTTTTGCCAAAGACTTTAATAAAAACAGGTTCAAAGAAAATACTGTAGCTTTAGATAGTTGGCTAACCCTTGGACAAATTTCTAATGCTGCATCTACTTTGCATGGAATTTTAAAAACAGAAGATACAAATGGTTCTTTTGTTGGTGGTAGCAATAATGATAGTGCACTGCTAGCTAACAATAATCCTGCTATGGGCATTCCTTTAACTCTTGCTGATGGAATAATAAATTATAATTTACAATTAACAAATTGGGGTAGCAACGGTATTGTTGATCCCACAGGCACAACAGATTCAACAATTTTTGGTTCTTTAGTTGAAGGAAGCGAATTTATGAGTTATGATGCCGGTATTCAAAACTCCGGAACAATAGGTGTAAATACTGTTGATAATAAAATTTTAATTGCTCAATTAACTACTTCAGGTGAACTTTCTTTTAAATTAAATATTGAAGTAGAAATTCCTAATCCTACAGGAGGAACTTTACAAATAAAGTATGTGGCCAATAACGATACGCTGTTTGCTGATGAGCAGCTGAGCCCATTTTTATCTTATCCTTTTTTATGTGGTTGCAGGGATGCTAACTTTATAGAATACTCAAATGTTTATGGTTGCGATGCGCCAGATTCATGCAAAACCCCTATTGTGCTAGGATGTATGGATACTAGTGCTTGTAATTATGATGCAAAAGCAAATTTTAATGTGCAGAGCTTGTGCTGTTATCCAGGCTATTGCAATGATAGAGATATTGCTGTGGTGTGTCCAGAATTTTCACTCGGAAAATTTAGGTTTTTTGTTTACCCTAATCCAGCAAATAATTTATTAAATATAAATATTTGGCTTAATGAATCGGCTGATATTTATTATAGTATAAATAATGCACTAGGCAATACAGTAAAGGCTGAAACAAATCTTGGCAATTACAATGGTAATGTTGTTCAAAGCATTGATATTTCAGATGTAAATAATGGAATTTATTATCTTCTGTTAAGAGTAGGAGATAATGAACAAAGAAAGGTTTTTATCAAGAATTAATTATAAAATACCATGTTACGATTGTTTCAAGAAAAATATTTAAAATCATTTTTTTACCCGCTGCTAATAGTATTGCTAATTTGTAATGTTATGTTTATTCCTTTTAGTTGTAAAAAGGATGAAATTAAATTGGTGCCCTCGCCAATTTATGATTCCATTATGGATGTAGATAGCAATTATTACAAGATTGTAAAAATTGGCAATCAATGGTGGATGGCAGAAAATTTAAGTGTAAAATCATACAATGATGGAACGCCAATTAGAAATGCAGCCTCTGATGAATTTTGGAAAGATTCCATAGCTGGCTATTGCAGCTATAAGAATGATGTTAACTCACCGGGCTTGTTGTATAATTGGTTTGCTGTTAATGATAATAGAAAAATTGCTCCAGCTGGCTGGCACATTGCTACAGAACAAGATTGGCAAGCTTTAGAATTATCTTTAGGAATGACCCAAACGGATATCGAAAAAACTGGATGGAGAGGCACTGATCAAGGAAGTAAACTCAAGTTAGAGGGCAAAAAAGGTTGGTTAACTGAAGTTGAAAATTGGCCAACCAACGAAAGTGGTTTTTCGGCGCTAGCCGGAAGTTGCAGAAAGCAAAATGGAATTTGGGGTGAACCAGGCTTAAAACTAACAGGATTTTGGTGGACTTCAACAGCAACTGAAAATGGCAAAGCTTTTTACAGGTACCTTGATTATAAAAGTACTAAAGTTTTTAGGCATCAAGACTACAAAAACTGTGGCTTAAGTGTAAGATGTGTTAAGGACTAAGGTATATTTAATCATTATCAATTATTTCTAAAATTTCATCAACTTTATAAATGCTTTCTATAGAAAAAGGAGTGTTGCCCTATTTTACGCACAGGCAAACTACTATAGGTAAAATAAGTATCTTAATGGGCAACCCCATTCGCGTAGCCATTATTGAATGTATAGCAAAAAATAAAAGTTGTTTCGATGATGAATTTATTGCTAAACATCAAATTAGCGTAACTGTATTAAAAAAAAATTTAAGAGCCTTAAATAAGGGAGGCTTAATTACCCGTTTTTCAGTGGGAAGAAATCAAGCCAGTATCTATAAAATTAACTGGGTTAAATTACAAGAATTTAAAAATTTATTTGACGAGTTTTATCAAGATTCCCACATTTACTTCGGAACAGATACAAAATAAATCAATGTTAATATTTCATTAGCAAAGTGCGCTTGCTATTAACATTGTGTTAATACTCTCTTGTCTTTTTGTATTTGTTTTAGTAAAGATAACATAAAGAAAATCAACCATTATTTTTAAGGTTATAAATCATCTTTGTACACGTAAAATTTACTAATCCAATTAATTATTTAAAACCAAAACAATGAAAAAAACAGTATCAAAATTACTTAGCCTAGCGGCTGTTTTAACCCTTGCAACTACAAGCAGCGAGGCGCAAAATCAAAACAATTTGGGGGCTGATTGCGGTTGTCCTCCGGTAAACACACGTCCAACAGTTGACTTGTCAACATTGGCAACTCTTGGGGAGTTAAATGCTGTAAATACAGTATTAACTTGCAACAACAATTACTTGATTAAAGAAAAAATTTACGTACCAAACAACAAAACAATTACTATTAATCCAGGTACCGTTATTTTAGGTCGCGATTTAAATAACCCAGGTGGTGGTCAAGCATCAGCTTTAGTTATTGAAAGAGGTGGTCAAATAATTGCAGCAGGTTCACCAACTTGTCAAATTGTTTTTACTGCTGAAGAAGATATTACAAGCGATAACATTCTTGGTAACTACAATAACAATGCAGGTGGTGTAAATGGTGGTAAATGGGGTGGTATTTTAGTTTGTGGTAAAGCACCAAACAACTTAACTTCTGCAAATGCTTCAGGTTTACAAGTGGCAGGTCAGCCAGATGGAACAGGTGCTCCAGAAGGTATTTCAAATGCTGAGTTAGATGCTAGAACATGGTATGGTGGATCTGATGCTAACGATAATTCAGGTATCATGAGATACATTTCTATCAGACATGCTGGAGATATTATTGCAGCAGGTAACGAGTTAAATTCATTAACTTTATGTTCAGTTGGTCAAGGTACAACTATTGATCATATTGAAGTAACCTCTTTTGCAGATGACGGTATCGAATTATTTGGTGGAAATGTAAATTTAAAATATATCGCTACTTATTGGGGTGATGATGATGCTTTAGACTGGGATTTAGGTTGGACTGGTAAAGTGCAATTTTTCTTTAACCTAAACAGACATAATGGTGGTAACACTTTAACTGATAATGGTATTGAAGCTGATGGTGATGATAACACTACAAATCTTACACCAAGATCACATCCAAAATTATATAATGGAACATTTATCGGTAGACCACAAAGTGCTGCTACTGCTGATAACTCTGGCGATGCTGGTTTTAATTTTAAAGAAAGAACAGAAGGTGAAGTTTATAATTGCATCGTTGCAAACTATGAAAGAGGTGTTGTTATTGATAAAATCAAAAACAGCAGACCTCCAGCAAACACATCAGATGGTTCAAACGAAGCTTATGGTAACTGGCAAGCAGGTTTTGCAACAAGCGGAACACTACAAATTAAATGTAATACTTTTGTAAATTGCTCAATTCCATTGGCAATAGAAAACAACTCTGTATATACATACGGTACATTAGCATTAGATAACACAAAGTTTACAACTGATAATAATACTTCAGTAGCTTCTTTGCCAAATTTCGACTATACTTATGTAATGGATTATGCTACTAATGCTGTAACTGATAAATATGACGCTGTTCCAGATTTAGTTGCTACTACATGTGCTGCTCCAGTTGATGGTTTTTATACAGCTGCAAATTACAGAGGTGCATTTGAGCCAGGTAAAAAATCATGGTTATCTGATTGGGCTATTTTAAATATAGTTGCAGCTACTTCAGGTATTGTTGCTTGCCCTACCGATGTAAATACCGATGGTGTTACAAACAATGCAGATTTCCTTCAATTATTAGGAGAATTCAATCAATCTTGCGATTAATTATTACAATAATTTTAATAAAATATTAATATGAAAAAAATACTAATCATGCTAATGCTTGTTGCAACAGGGAGTTTTTCCTTTGCGCAAGGGTTAGAGAATATAATCGTTGAGAAGTACTACGTTTCTAATGCAGCTGATGCAGCAGGAAGTGCGGGTACTTTACCGGTTGGATCTGTTACGTATAGATTCTTTGCAGATCTTTCAACTGGCTTTAAATTACAAGCTGTTTATGGTACTTCAGGTCATGATCTAAAGTTTGTTAGCTCTAGTACCTTTTTCAATAATACAGATAGAGGTGCTTCAATACCAAATTGGACAAAAGCGCAAGCTGCTGATAATACAGTAATGCTTGATTCATATTTATCAATTGGTGCTACTACTAACAATAACAACCCAGCTACTTCGCAAGTAGGTATTTTGAAAACAGAAGATAATGGCGTTGGAACTGTAGTAAATGCAAATGGTTTATTGTTAAACAATGACCCTTCTATAGGTGCTACACTTAACACTAGAGATGGATTTACTAATGGTACTTTACAAGATGTTCAAATTGCTGCTGATGCTGCAACTTTATTGGCAATCAATAATGTTTTTGGCGATGTTAGTCAAGCTAGTGGAAGTTTTATCTTATCTAATGGTTCAATTGCGGTATTAGCTGCTTCAGGAACTGCAGGTATGTCAGGGCCAACAAGTACAAACAGAGTATTTTTAGGTCAGGTAACTACTACTGGAACTGTACATTATGAGTTAAATTTGCAAATCACTAATGATGCTGGAACTATAGTTAGAAATTATGTAGCTTTAAATCCTACAGGTGCTGAACTTTCAATTCCTAGTTTAAAAGGTGATTTAGGTGTTACTTTAGGTGGTGAGCCAACTTCAAATGGTACTATTACTTTTGGTTCGGTTTCTTCTAATTCAATTCAAGTAAATTTGAGTGGTGGAAATGGTGCTAAAAGATTATTGCTTATCAAATCAGGTAGCTTAGTAAACACTAACCCAACTGATGCAACTACCTACGTAGCTAATTCAGCTATCTCTTTAGGTGATCAATTAGGATCAGGTAATTGGGTTGTTTATAATAACAATGGCACAGGAAATGTGGTTACAGTAACTGGTTTAACTCCAAATACTACTTATCACTTTAGAGCCATTGAATATAACGGTGCTGCAGGAGGTGAAAACTATTTTATTTCTTCAACAGCTAATGCAAGTCAAATTACCTCTAATACTGGTACTGTATATAATTGGAATCAAGCTGGTGCTGGTCCATTCAACTATAATACAGCAGCAAATTGGACACCATCAAGAACAAATCCTTCTGCTGACGATAGATTAGTTATTGGTGCTACAGTTTCTTCAGTTTCTGTAATTGACAATGTACCTGCACAAACTATAGGTACACTACAAATACAAAATAATTCTAACGTTACGTTATTTATTGATGGCGCTAGTTCATTATTAGTTAATGGTAACTCATTAACTTCCGATGATTTTAGAGTAGATGCAGGTTCAACTTTAACTATTAATGGTGGTGTTGGTTCAGCAATAAAACTTGTTGGAAATGCTACTGCAAATATTTTTGGTGCTGTTATTTCAAATACAGGTTCAAGTATTATTGGTAGTGTGGCTGGTGCAGTTAAATTTAAAACTGGATCTTCTTTTACTACAGGTGTTAGTTACTTGGGTGCTGCTTTTGGTGGTCCAACTGCAATAACTAATTCAGTTCAATTCGAAACAGGAGCAAGTTACATTCATAATGGTGGTGAAAATCCTTTCCAAAAATTTGCACCTTTAAGTGCAGTTGAATTTAGACCAGGAAGTAACCAAACATTTAACACTGTTAATGGCTTTGAAGTAAATGGAAGAACATACAGAAACTTAACTATTGGTGCCTCTATTACAACTTCTTTAACAGGCGCACTTTCAATGACTAGTTTAACAATTTCATCAACTGGTCAATTCACTGTAAATGGAACTGGTTCATCTGCAATAAACTTAACTGGTGGTATTACTAATAACTCAAATAATCCATTATCAATTACTGCTGGTAGCGGTAACATCAACTTCTTAAGTAGTGGAACAATTGGTGGTACAGGAACTGGAGCAATTAGCTTATTAAGCTTGCCTTTAGGTGCTGTTACTGTTTCAACAGGTGTTACTTTAACTGTACAAAAAAATATCAGTTTTGTAAATTTAAACTTGGTTGGTTCTGCTAGTTATAAATTTGGCGCTGCTGCTTTAACAGCTAACTTTTCTGGGACAATTACTGGTACTGGATCATTTAGCTCTTTCGGTACTGATGCTAATTTTAACTTTACAGGTTCTGGTTCAGTTGGTAATTTAAAAAACAATGGCTTTATTAATAACTTAACTATTAATACGCCTTCTACAACTTCAACGCTTTTATCAACTTTGAAAGTTTTAGGAACTGTTACAGTAACTGACGGAACTTTAAATAGTAATGGATTTTTGATATTATCTTCAAACCCAACAAGACAAGGAATTATTAGTGGTGCAGGTACTGCAAACGTAACTGGTAATGTTACTGTAGAAAGATATCTTACTGCTACACCAGCAAAAACAAGATATATTTCTTGCCCAGTTTCTGGCTTAACTACAACAACTGCTTGGGGTGATGATTATGTTGTTCAAGGTTTATTTCCTTATACTTATGCAACTAACGTGGCTCTTCCAGCGCCTCCAAATGCACCAACTATTTGGACATATGACGAAGCTAACACGCTTCCTGTAACTCCTTGGGAAAGTGCGGTTGGTCAGCCAATATCAAATTCATTGGTAGGATATTCTGCTACTTTGCATAATTCTTTAGCAAGAACACTTGATGTAACTGGTCCTGCAAATAATGGCCCATTGTCAAATGTACTTCCTGCTACAAATGGTGGATTTCATATCATTGGTAATCCTTATCCATCTCCAATTAGATTTTCGGTTTTAAGAAATTTACCAGGTCAGGTGAGTTTGCAAAATGGATACTATGGATGGTCGGCTGCAAATAGTGGTTACGGTTTTTATAACGGTGCTGCTCCAGGCTTAAGTACTTTTGGTATGACTGATACTATTTTTACATCTCAAGCTGTAGCAATTACTACAAGCACTCCTGCTGGTGGTACTTTAATTACTGATAACACTATCAGACATGGCTCTAACTCGCCATCTTTCAATAGAGATGCAGTTGTTAAAAATATTGTTAAGTTAAATGTTCAAAATCAAGATGGTGTTGATCAGTTAGCAATTGGTACTGTTAATGGCGGTACAGAAAACTACAACCCAGAAATTGATATGGCTAAAATGATGAATAACCCAACTGAAACTCACCCTGAGTTAGGTATGGTTATAGACAACAGAATTCTTGCTATTAAGGCATTCGAAAATCTAATTCCTTCTAGAAGTATTCCATTGCATTTAATTGCTAAGGTTGATGGTATTTATACTTTCAGCGTGGCCGAATTTTCTAATACTGAAAACAATTTGAATGCTTACTTGGTAGACGTTGAAGCCAACAAAAAAGTTAAATTAAAGACTGGTGCAAAATACAGCGTGGCTTTATCAAATTCTATTTACAACAACAGATTTTACTTAAACTACGAAAATAGTGAAGTAGCTTTATCTGATAGCGAAGTAAGTTTAAATGATGTTGATTTCTTTAATAACAATGAGTCATTAAGTATTATCAATAACGGTGATGCAGCAGCTTCTGATGTTGTATTGTTCGATATGTCAGGTAAGCTATTAATGCAACAAGGTGTTAATTTAAGTAAAGGAATTTCAACTGTAGAATTGCCTTCTTTAGCTCAAGGAATCTACATGGTTAAAATTCAATCAAATAATTCATTAGTAACAAAGAAAATAATTATTAAATAAAATGAAAAATATGAAATTCAATTTAGCAACTTTGTTGTTTATTTTTATTGGTGTAGTTATTTTCTTACCAGTAATGGGTCAACCTCCAGTTGGTCCTCCTCCAACTTCAACACCAATTGATGGTGGTCTTAGCCTAGTAATTGCTGCTTGTGCAGGTTACGGTGCTAAAAAAATGAATGACAGAAGAAAAGGAAAATAAACTAATTCATTTAGTTTAAAAGTAAAGGGCTTACTTGCATTTGCAGGTAAGCCCTTTTTTAGTATAAAAATTCATCAAATAATGCTTAAACCCAAATTATGCAGTTGCAATCGTTGGGCAACAAAATTTTTCAATAATATCAAGTGCTCACAAACTATTTTGGATTGAAGTAATGTGAACTATTATGAAATCCGAAATGGGGGTATATGTTTGAGATTGAATAAAAATGATTTGAGTAGGTTTCAAATGCATAATTTGGGTTTAATACAATATGAATTCATTTGCACTTTTTACTCCACTTCCAACATCAAATCAATCTCTGGTAAACCAAGAGAATCAATAGTAATAGTGTCTTTTATCAAAATCAATTCTTTAGCTGGCCCTGTTAAGGTTATATCTGGCAATAAAGCTAATTTCTGTTCTTCCGAAATAATTTCTTTTCGCACCAGATGATTGGCAATTATTCTGTAAAAATCTGCTACATGCGGTTTCAATTTTCCGCTTTCATCAAAGTTATATTTGAACCATTTCGGACGGGGAACAATCATGGCTAAATAAATACTCTCTGCTAAAGTTAAATCAGCAGCTTTTTTGTTGAAATAGTATGCCGAAGCTTCTCCAGCACCATAAATGCCTGGCCCCCATTCAATAATGTTTAAATACACTTCGTACATGCGTTCTTTGCTTGCAATTCTATTGCTTTCAATTAACCAAACAATGAGTGCTTCTTCAACTTTTCTAGCAATAGTTTTATTTCTGGTTAAAAAAACATTTTTTACCAATTGCATACTAATGGTGCTGCCGCCTCTAGCAAAGCGCCCTTTCTTATAATTTTCGGCAATTGATTTTCTAAACGCATTTTCGTTGAAGCCATTGTGCCAATAAAAATTTCCATCCTCAGAAGTCATTAATGCATTTTGCAAATAAGGACTTATGGCTGCAAGTGATATATAATTTGGATTGGATGGGCCAACAAGAAAACTTTTTACAGCATGTCCTCTTTCAAATGCTGTATATAAAAATTCTTCATTTAATTTATTTAATCGCCCTTCGCCGTAGGATAAAATTTTGAATTTATTTTTAGGCATACTGCATATAAATTGAACGCTGTCGGGCTGTTTTGTATCAATAAAAAAGTGTAGGTTAAAACCTAAATCGCCCTTAGTTTTTATACCTTCTAAATTTTGAAAAAGTCCTTTGGGTAACGACTCAAAAAAATCTTGTGAGGCCGTTAATGGGATATTAAAATCTACGGCTAATGTTTTATGAGGACTGTGATGATAATGCAAAAATGGCTTTATCAATAGCTTATTTAATGTAATGTTGGTGCTGCTATCCAAGCTTATTTCGGCCACTCCAATATTCAATTTATAATTAATTTGAGCATAATCCAATGAAATATCTTTCGGTGAAATACGCCAATGATTTACAGCACCTTTTTTAACTAATGCTTTTCCTTCTAGTGTTAGAACATCGCTATCATAATCGGTTTGATTAAGCGCTACAAGAAGCGTGTCGAAACTCACAGATAAATTTAAAAAGCTTTTTAAAATGGGAAAACTAGTTTGCTGTTGCGATTTGGCGGGATATAATCTAAAGCTCAATGTCCTTTCCGATTTATCTACTTCTCCATTTAAAATATATAAACTTTTACCTTTGCTTTCAATGGTATTGAAATTACAATGGAATTTCCCATCTGTAAAACTCATCGTGTCAATAGCTATTTTAAAAAAGGCTGTATCTCTTTCTAATTCTATATTAGTGCTTAAAACCTGTACTTTTTGTGGAATTACATCAAAAATTGTTTTAATTAAACCGTAAGCTAAATTTCCAAAATCAATATTTCCCTTTTGTATATCGCTACTATCTTTTTTTTCTTTTTTATTCGACTTTAATAGAAATGAAATATTGTCTTTTTTAGCCGTTTTAAAAATCTTAATATGTGTTGAGTCAATAAATACTTCATCCAACCTTATATGCGCTAAAATAAGCGGTAGGATTTTTATTTTGGCGTCAAGTTCCGTAATGGTAATAAGCGTGTCTTTGGCTGGCGATGTTAAGCAAATATCATGTAAAAATATACTGCTTATGCCTGTAAATGCTGCTTTTTGTACATGAAATTCTCCCTTGTATTTTTGATTAAACTTTAGCGCAACTTTTTCTATTGCCCAGTTTAAAAATGTATTTCTAAGTAAGAAAAATAAAATAATCATCAACAAAAAAAGCATGCCCATCAATTTGAGCAGCTTTTTTTTATTTTGTAATAACAAAGGTATTTTCAATTACCAGGTTTATTGTTTTGTGTCTTTAAATTTTACTAATTTTCTGACTTACTCTCGGGACGCATTTGTGGAAAGAAAATTACATCTTGAATAGAATTCGAATTGGTCATAATCATCGCCAAACGATCGATGCCAATACCTAAACCAGAAGTTGGTGGCATACCAAATTCAATAGCACGTAAAAAATCTTCATCAAGCATCATCGCTTCTTCATCACCTCGTTTGCCTAGCTCCAATTGCTCCTCAAAACGTTTACGCTGATCTATTGGGTCGTTAAGCTCGCTGTAGGCATTGCAAATTTCTTTGCCATTGCAAATTGCTTCAAAGCGCTCTACTAGTCCTTTTTTGCTGCGATGTTTTTTAGCCAAAGGCGACATTTCCTCCGGATAATCAGTGATGAAAGTAGGTTGTATCAATTGACCTTCACATTTTTCGCCAAAAATTTCATCAATAATTTTACCACGACCCATACTGGCATCAACATGTATACCTAGTGATTTTGCAGTTTCGGCCATCGTTTTTTCATCCATCTCACTGATATCAATACCAGTAAAATGTTGTATAGCTTCGTACATGGTAAAGCGTTTCCAAGGACGTTGAAAGCTAATGGTATGTTCGCCAACTTTAACTTCGTTGGTGCCATGTAAATCAAGCGCCACTTTTTCTACCATGGTTTCTACTAAATTCATCATCCAATTGTAATCTTTGTAAGCCACATACAATTCCATTTGAGTAAACTCAGGATTGTGAAAACGGCTCATGCCTTCATTCCTAAAATCTTTTGCAAATTCGTAAACGCCTTCAAAACCACCAACAATTAATTTTTTTAAATACAATTCATTAGCAATACGCAAATAAAGTGTCATATCCAATGTGTTGTGATGCGTTTTAAAAGGACGAGCTGCTGCACCACCATAAATAGGTTGTAGGATAGGCGTTTCCACCTCTAAATAGCCTTTATTGTTAAGGAAACTACGCATTGAATTGGTTAGTTGTGTACGTTTGAGAAATGCAAAACGAACTTCTGGATTTACAATTAAATCGAGGTAACGCATGCGGTAGCGCTGTTCAGGATCTTTAAAGGCATCAAAAGTATTGCCTTGCTCATCGGTTTTTACTACAGGCAAGGGTCTCAATGATTTGGTTAATAAGGTTAGGGATGAAACATGAATGGTGGTTTCACCAGTTTGTGTAGTAAATACATAACCTTTAACGCCAATGATATCGCCAATATCAAGTAATTTTTTAAAAACAATGTTGTATAATGTTTTATCTTCATCCGGACAAATTTCATCGCGTTTGATGTAAATTTGTATGCGTCCAGTATTGTCCTGTAATTCAGCAAAAGAGGCATTTCCCATAATGCGTCTTGACATGATACGGCCAGCAATACTTATATTTTTATAACTCAACTTATCGCGTTCGTAATTTTCGTAAATATCTGAAGCATGCGTATTTACTTCAAAAGCCTCGGCAGGGTAGGGGTTAATTCCTAAATTAATAATTTCCTGTAAGGAGTTTCGTCTAATAATTTCTTGTTCTGATAATTCAATGCTCATAATTATTTTTTGCTTTTGCACAAACCTACAGCAATTCGTTAAATTGTGCAAGTAGGATTTAAGCTAATTTGGAAATTACTTTTCAAGAAGTCTTAAAGAACCTATTTATTTACATTTAATGCAATTTCAGGGCGCATGTCTTGCACGCAAGCCACCGTGCCATCCGCTATATCTTTTTTGTGTTGATCAATCTTCCAAAAATAAAACAAAGTGCAACACAAAAAAGGATGCCGCTGTTGTCACTTGCGCGGGGCAACTACTAATTTTTAACGTTCTCATTCAAGTTTCGCGTTGGTCATGCAAATGAGCTCTGACCGCTTGAACAGCATTTTCTTAATCAAGTATCTGAGTATTAGCAACCATTTGGGTAAACCAAAATGATTTTTACGCAGGCCAGAGGCCTAATGGTAATATCACTCGCAGGATGCGAGCGATGGCGAAGGAATTATAAACTTTAAATTTGTGTTTTTTGATTTTATGAAGTCACCTCATGCATTCATCTTTATTGGAAATAGTTGGTTTAATGTTTTTTAGCATTATAAATGAATCAATGAGATTGAACAAAACTGCGTGATGTTACAATAAACTTTAACTCAAATATTTTTATTTCCTTAAAATTATACTAAACGTATACTTTGTTTCAAATAGGCCTTAAGATTTTTGTCTTGCGTAACATTAATTCAATCGATTTACCATGCTTTTTATGATATTGATATTTAATTCGATTAAATAAAAATAATTGTTTTATTTTTGTTTTAAATGATTTAAGAAATAATGACAACAACCGCCTTGAAAAGTAAAATAAATAAAGCAATAGCACTTATTGAGGATGAAGAGTTTTTAAAAGCAGTTTATTCACTTGTTAATAATAAAAGTAAAGACTTTGATTATAGTTATCCTCACAGTTTAAAAAATGAACTTGAGGAAAGCAGTGAAAATTATAAATTGGGAAAATCTAAGACTTTTACCTTAAATGAGGTGATAAAGAAGGTTCAAAAAAACCTTTCGAAATGATATATCAATTAGTTATTGTTGAAAGAGTTTATCAACAATTAAACGAGTCTGCAATATGGTATGAAAAACAACAAAATGGTTTAGGAGCAAATTTGTTGGATGAATTCCAATCCGCAATTAAAATTGTTCATTCAAATCCTTTTGTTTATGAAAAAAAATTTAAGCAGTTCAGACAAGCAATACTGAAACGATTTCTCTTTCTAATAATTTTTGAAATTATAAAAAATGAAATAGTTGTTCATCAGTTTATCAATGTAAAAAGAAATCCAGTCAAGCGTTATAAAATTTAGTATATCAGACTCTACTCTTTATCTCTAATACAAATATTTTTATTTTGATTACTAAAATCGATATTGAACTTTTCATAAAACAGTCAGAACTCACACCTATAATTGATGTGCGAAGCCCTCTTGAATATGCGCACGCACACTTTCCAAATGCTGTAAATTTACCTTTACTAAACAACGAAGAACGTGCTATTGTAGGCACTACCTACAAACATGAAGGCAATCAAACAGCTGTTTTAAAAGGCTATGAATTGGTAGGGCACAAGTTTGCAGATTACATTAAGCAAGCCATAAAAATTGCTCCTCACAAAAAAATAAATGTGTATTGCTGGCGTGGTGGCTTGCGTAGTAACATCATGGCTTTTTTGTTACATAGCGCAGGTTTCGAAGTAAATTTACTTCAAGGTGGCTATAAAAAATATCGTAATTGGGTATTGCAAACGCTCGAAAAACCACAACAAATTAAAATTGTTGGAGGAAAAACAGGCTCAGGAAAAACGTATGTTTTACATGAATTATCAAAATTAGGACAGCAAACTATTGATCTAGAAGGATTGGCTCATCACAAAGGATCGGCCTTCGGCAGTTTAGGGCAAGCACCACAACCGTCAGTAGAAATGTTCGAAAATATTTTGGCAACACATTGGAGTAAATTAAATCCTGCTGCAATAGTCTGGCTCGAGAATGAAAGCAGAATGATTGGCACTGTGCGCATTCCGCCTGAAATTTACGAAGCTATGAGACAGGCTGTAACTTATGATATTCATGTGGCTTTAGAAGATAGAATTAATCATATTGCCAATGATTATGGTAAATTTGATAAACAACTTTTAGAAGATTGCACCAAAAAATTAGAAAAAAAAATGGGCAATTTAAGAATGCAACAAGCAATAGATTTTTTAAATGCCAATGAACTAAATGCCTGGATTTTAATGCTGTTAGAGTATTATGATAAATCCTATTTGTTTAGCAAAGAACAAAGAAATCCTAATACCCTAATTACTGTTCCCGCGGCTAACAAAAACTTTCATGAAATTGCAAAATTACTTTTAGATTTTCAAATTAGTTAAATGGAAAAAATTAAACTCACTCAATATAGCAAGGGTTCTGGTTGCGGATGTAAAATTGCGCCCGATCAATTGTCAGCCTTATTACAAACTAACAGTAAAGAAATTGTTGATTTAAATTTGCTTGTAGGCAATAAAAATAATGATGATGCTGCTGTTTATTTGATTGATGAAAACAACGCAATTATAAGTACCACAGATTTTTTTACACCTATTGTTGATGATGCATTCGATTTCGGAAGAATTGCCGCTTGCAATGCCATTAGCGATGTTTATGCGATGGGCGGAAAACCCATGATGGCCATAGGTATTTTAGGTTGGCCTGTTGATAAAATTCCAACCACTTACGCACAACAGGTTTTAGAAGGCGCTCGCAGCATTTGTTACGATGCTGGTATTATTTTGAGTGGTGGACATAGCATTGAAACATCTGAACCTATTTTTGGATTGGCTGTAACTGGTTTGGTGAACAAAAGAAATATCAAACAAAATAATAAGGCTCAAGAAGGTGATTATCTTTTTCTTTCAAAACCGCTTGGATTAGGCATTTTATCTGCTGCACTCAAAAGAGGAATTATTAAGCCTGAACACGAAATGGTAATGATTGACATGATGACCACTTTGAATACATTGGGCGCTGCAGTAAGTAAAATTGATGGTGTAAACGCAATGACAGATGTTACAGGCTTTGGTTTGATTGGCCATCTTACAGAAATAACAAAAGGAGCAAGTGTGTCTGCAAACCTTAATTTAAAAGACATTCCAATGATTAAGGATATTGAATTTTACACCCAACAATTTTGTTATCCAGATATCACCACTAAAAATTTAAACGCCTATAACCCAACTACAGAAGGTTTAAACGGCTTAGAGTTTCTTTTGCTCTGCGACCCACAAACATCAGGCGGTTTGCTCATTTCGGTTAACGAAAAAGCCCTGCCCGAATTTTTAGAAACAAGCAAGGCTTTTGATAAATTTAATTGTTTGAAAAGTCCAATTGGGCAAATCATTTCACAAAATGAAAAAATGATTTACATCCATCAATAAACTTATTCAACCACTACTAAAAAATTATTCTTTTTGCCTTTTTGTAGCAATAAATATTTGCTATTAATTAATTGAGCAGTAGTTATCATTTCAGTATTGCTCATCATCTTATTTTTATTCAATGATACAGCGCCTGCTATGATGTTTTTTCTGGCCTCTCCTTTAGATGGAAATATGTTGCTGTGTACCACCAATAAATCTTCTAATTGCAGTCCTTCTGCTAATATTTTTTTATCCAAATTAAATGTTGGTACACCTTCAAATACAGCTAAAAATGTAGCTTCATCTATTTTAGCTAAAGCTTCAGCAGTACCTTTCCCAAACAAAATTTCAGAGGCTTCAATAGCAGCGTTATAATCTTCCTCATTATGAACTCTAATACTAACTTCTTTGGCTAAAGCCTTCTGCAATATGCGTAAATGAGGTGCTTTAGCATGTTCTTCTTCTAAACCTTCAATGGTTGTTTTATCCATCAAAGTAAAGATTCTAATATAACTTTTAGCATCTTCATCACTCGTATTCAACCAAAATTGGTAAAATGCATAAGGCGATGTTTTGGTTTTATCTAACCAAATATTGCCGCCTTCGCTCTTCCCAAACTTTGTACCATCTGATTTTTTAATTAGTTGAGTCGTCAAAGCAAATGCTTTTCCTCCATCTTTTCTTCTAATAAATTCAGTTCCTGTAGTAATATTTCCCCATTGGTCACTACCACCCATTTGCAATAAAATATTATTGTGTTTCCACAAATAATAAAAATCGTAGCCTTGTATTAATTGGTAACTAAACTCGGTGTACGACATCCCTTCTCTATCATCGCCACTGATTCTTTTCTTTACCGAATCCTTAGCCATCATGTAATTTACCGTAATGTGCTTACCTGCATCTCTAATGAACTCTAAAAACGAATAGTTTTTAAACCAATCGTAATTATTCACCAATTCAGCCTTGTTATTGCCATCGCTAAAGTTTAAAAACTTCAACAATTGATTTTTGATGCCTTCAATATTTTTATTTAACGTGTCCTCATCTAACAAATTTCTTTCTTGCGATTTACCCGATGGGTCACCAACCATACCTGTAGCACCACCAACTAAAGCATAAGGTTTATGCCCAGCTTGCTGAAAATGCAATAAAGTCATTATTTGAGCCAAACTGCCCACATGCAGTGAATCGGCTGTTGGATCAAAGCCAATATAACCACTTGTCATTTCCTTATTTAACATTTCTTCTGTTTCGGGCATAATATCATGCAACATACCACGCCAACGTAGCTCTTCCACAAAGTTTTTCTCAATCATAATTTATTTTAATAAAATTGTGGCAAATATAGTGCTAATATTGTACGCTGTTTATAGCTTTTTTACATCAACATTTAAGTACGCTATTTTATGATATTAGTAACAGGTGCAAGTGGTTTATTGGGTAGTCATCTTATTTTAGCTTTACTAAAAAATGGATATCAAGTAAAAGCACTGGCTACTGCCGAAACTAGCAAAAATAAAGCGTTACAAACTTTTAAAGCATATAATAATGCTGATGAAGTATTGTTTAATAAAGTTACTTGGTGCTTTGGTAATATTACTGATAGCGAATTTTTATTTGAAATATTAGAAGGTGTTGATTACGTTTACCATTGTGCTGCTGTGGTTTCATTCAGCCCTAACGATATTGAAAACATGAATCATATTAATGTTAAAGGCACTGAAGCGCTCGTAAATATGTGTCTTTTGCGTAAAATTAAAAAGTTTTGCCATGTAAGTTCTGTAGCTGCACTTGGCAAAAATACCGATAGCGATGTTATTACTGAAGAAACTTATTTTGTAAATAGTCCCCAAAATTCAAATTACGGAATCTCTAAATATAATGCCGAGCGCGAAGTATGGCGTGCCTCAGAAGAAGGTTTGCAAGTGGTAATCGTTAATCCGTCTGTAATTCTTGGACCTGGCGATTGGTTAACTGGCAGCAGCAATATGTTTAGCAGTGCTTATAAAGGCCTAAAATATTTTAGCGATGGGGTAACTGGTTTTGTTGATGTGCGCGATGTTGCTGCTATTATGATAAAATTAATGGAGAGCAATATTAATCATCAAAGGTTTATTGTATGTGCAGAAAATTTGCCCTACAGCGAAGTTTTTAATCAGATACATGATAATTTTGGTAAAAAAAGACCAAGTATAAAAGCATCTATTTTTTTAGCAGCAATCGTATGGCGTTTAGAAAAAATAAAAGCCATGTTAACAAATACTAATCCATTAATTACCAAAGAAACTGTTGAGGCAGCATTTCAAAAAGTGCATTTTTCAAATCAAAAAGTTAAAACCGCATTGAAACACGAGTTTATTCCCATAAAACAAAGCTTAAAAACTATTTGTGAAATATATCTTCTACAAAGAAAATAAGTGTGCTAACAGCAAGTTATCTTTTAAAGTACAATAAACGATCAAACCCTTCTTTTTTCCTGTCTCTTAGTATCATTTCGTCTTTATACATTTTTACTATATTGTATTTATAAACCTTATCGTTAAGGGTATCTTTAAGTATCAAATCACCACCGGTTAAATCCCAAAGCCAGTATAAAATATTAGTACCATAATTATTGATGTTTAAACTAAAAGTATCTGCATCGCCAGCAAAATAATCCAAACGGTCAAAAGCATACACTTGATTGGTTCTTGCCTCATTAATAGCTGTTGATTTGTCGGTAAAGGTTTCCCATTGTTTTACATCTTGCACAAAATAATAATACCAAACTCCCATAATGTCATCTTTTGTTGGAGCTTCAACAGTTACTGATTTTGTAGTGCTAGCTTCATCTTTTTCTTTTTTGTTCCAAACAGTAAGCACAGCAGTATAATTACCAGGTTTTGAATAGGCGTATTTTTGTTCACGAGAGTCGTTTCTTTCAATACTATCACCAAAATTCCATAAATATCGGTTGGCATTTGATGAATTATCTGTAAAGGTTACTTCTTGACCTAACTTGACCTTGGTAGGCGAAACAGTAAAGTCTGCTGAAGGGTTTTTATTGCCGCATGCTTGCATTACAAGTATTAAAACAATAAAACTGAAGGGTATATGAAGTCTAGTTGTTATGCTTTTGCAAGTCATGTGTTATTTAAATTGTAATTATATCGATATTACGCAAATATATATAAAATCGTTTGTTTGAATGATTTATTTGCTTTTTTTTCATCAAAATAAGATTTATGAGCCTGTAGATGCTCTCATATTCTCACATTTCTATCTAGTTATCTATAAATGCACACCAATTCACAACAAAATTTAATCAAAGGGGTTTAAGCATTCACTGCATATTGAGATAATTACAATATTATGTTTAATTTTGCTGACCTTTTTAAATCTTATGAAAGTAATAGACCACATTAACAAAGCCAAATCAACACTTTTTTCATTTGAAATCCTGCCTCCATTAAAAGGAAAAAGAATTGAATCTATATACGAAAGCATTGACCCTTTGCTCGACTTTTCTCCTAATTTTATTAATGTTACTTATCATCGCGAAGAGTATGTTTATAAAAAACGAGAAGGCGGTTATCTCGAAAAAGTTTCTATACGAAAGCGCCCGGGAACCGTTGGCATTTGTGCAGCTATCATCAATAAATATAAAATTGATGCTGTTCCACATTTAATTTGTGGAGGTTTTACACAAGAAGAAACAGAAAACGCATTGGTGGATTTACAATACTTGGGAATTGATAACGTGCTGGCCTTAAGAGGAGATCCTGTTAAAACAGAAGCTACTTTTACACCCAAAGAAAATGGGCATGCTTATGCTGTTGATTTGGTAAAACAAATCGTAGAAATGAATAAAGGTTCTTATATGGATAACGAAATACAAGCCGCTCCCTCAGAGTTTTGTATTGGCGTGGCTGGTTATCCAGAAAAACATTTTGAAGCGCCTAACTTTAATACGGATTTAAAATACTTAAAAGCTAAGATTGATGCTGGCGCTGATTATATTGTTACACAGCTGTTTTATGATAATGAAAAATTTTTTCAATTTAGAGATGCTTGTAAAGCAGCGGGTATAACAGTGCCAATTATTCCAGGCTTAAAACCAATTTCACAAGCTAAACAAGTTACTGTTTTGCCTAAAATATTTAATATTGATATTCCAGAAGCATTATCTGATGCCCTCATAAAAGCCAAGACAGAAAATGAAGCCAAAGAAATTGGAATCCAATGGGGCATTCAACAATCAAAAGAATTAATTAAAAATGGAGTACCTTGCTTACACTTTTATACCATGGGCAAATCAGAGTCGGTGCGGAGGATAGTGAAGGAGGTATTTTAATTTAATAAAAATTTATTCTAGCGCGAGTCTTCAGACTTATTATTCTGGCGCGAGTCTTCAGACTCGTGCCTCACTATAACTAACTGCACCTCACTAATCACCAACTGCATCTATTTAAACTCGTGCCTCACTAATCACCAACTGCATCTTTTCAGACACTTTCTGGCGCGAGTTATTCTGGCGCGAGTCTTCAGACTCGTGCCTCACTATAACTAAACTCGTGCCTCACTAATCACTAACTGCATCTCTTCAGACTCGTGCCTCACTATAACTAACTGCACCTCACTAATCACCAACTGCATCTATTTAAACTCGTGCCTCACTAATCACCAACTGCATCTTTTCAGACACTTTCTGGCGCGAGTTAT
>CAIKXD010000027.1 GCA_903831265.1 uncultured Bacteroidota bacterium | reverse complement strand
TCAACACTCAACATCTTAACACTCAACATCTCAATACTCAAATTTTACAACTCGAAACCACCTTTCAACTTTCTAAGCTTTATGCTCTCCAAACACATTTCTAAGTGTATCTGCAATTTCGCCAAGTGTAGCATAGTTTTCGCAACAACTTAAAATAACGGGCATTAAGTTTTCATCACTTCTTGCAGCGCCATCAAGTTTATTTAATAGTGATTTCACCTCTATATTATTTCGTTCGTTTTTCAATTGTTGAAGCTTTGCCATCTGCTCAGTTCTTATAGAGTCATCAACTGTAAATAAATTTCCCATTGGCTTTTCTTCAATTTGATATTTATTTACACCAACAATTATTTTCTCACCATTTTGTATATCGTTTTGATATTTGTAAGATGAGCGTGCAATTTCATCTTGCATATAACCTTGCTCTATGGCTTCAACAGCGCCACCAAGCGTTTCTATCTTTCTAATGTATTGCCAAGCTAATTCTTCCATTTCGTTAGTTAAGGCTTCTACAAAATAAGAACCAGCCAATGGATCAACTGTATCGGCAACACCACTTTCTAAGGCAATAATTTGTTGGGTTCTTAAAGCAATTCTTGCAGCTTCTTCAGTTGGTAAGGCTAAGGCTTCATCAAAACCATTGGTATGTAATGATTGTGTACCACCCAATACAGCGCTTAATGCTTGTGTTGTTACTCTTATAATGTTGTTTTGAGGTTGTTGTGCAGTTAAGGTTGAACCACCAGTTTGTGTATGAAATCTCAGCATCATGGCACGTTCATCAGTTGCACCTAAATCTTTGGTTATTTTAGCCCACATTCTTCTTGCAGCTCTAAATTTTGCAACCTCTTCAAATAAATTATTATGTGCATTAAAAAAGAAAGAAAGTCTTTTTGCAAAAACATCAATATTTAAACCCTTTGCCATAGCGGCCTCTATGTATGCTTTGCCATTTGCTAAAGTAAAAGCTAATTCTTGAGCTGCATTTGAACCTGCCTCCCTAATATGATAGCCGCTTATTGAAATTGTATTCCATTTGGGTACTTCTTTACTACAATATTCAAATATATCTGTAATGATGCGCATACTTGGCTTTGGCGGATAAATGTATGTGCCGCGCGCTGCGTATTCTTTTAAAATATCATTTTGTATGGTACCCGAAATTTTTGAAATATCGGCACCTTGCTTTTTTGCTAACGCAACATACATGGCCAATAGGGTAGAGGCAGTGGCATTGATGGTCATGCTTGTGGTAACTTGTTCAAGTTGTATTCCTTTAAACAAAATTTCCATGTCGCGCAATGAGTCAATCGCTACACCTGCTTTTCCAACTTCTCCATCGGCAAACTCATGATCCGAATCGTACCCAATTTGGGTAGGTAAATCAAAAGCAACTGATAAGCCAGTGGTGCCGTTTTTTAATAAATAATGATACCTTTCATTAGATGCTTCGGCTGTGCTAAAGCCAGCATATTGGCGCATCGTCCACAACTTAGATCGATACATATCTTCCTGAACACCTCTTGTGAATGGAAATTTACCAGGTTGCTCATCTTCCACTTCAATTTTGTGGTAACAAGGCTTTATCTCTATTTCACTATCGGTAGTGAATTTTTCTTTACGCTGACTGTAGGTTGTTTTACTCACAAAAAATTAATTTAAAATGTTTGTTTAGCTTCTAGTTTTACTCTTTCAAGCGCTATATCGGTAGGTAATTTCTCTACCTTAGTAACCAATTCAAAAATAACATTAATTAAATCTAAGCCTGCCGCATCATCCGGAACCTTTGTAGAGGCTATGTTTATGGCTCTAATAGTTTCTTCCTTGGCTGTTTTAATAGCATCCCAAGTTTGTTGGGTAATGTAAATTTGTTGCGATAAATTATGCTCAAACTCAGCACGAATTGTTTTTACCATTTCATTCTGCAATAAGCGCGCACTCATACCGCTTTTATGCACTCTTGTAACTAATTGAGTTAATGCTATGCGCTCTAAAAACAATACCATTCTTTCGTAAGATTGCAAGCGTATTGGCGTAATTAAACTTTGATTTTGCATACGCAAATCCATCAATTTGTTTTTATACTCTCTGTCTAAAAAGGCTTTAATAATAAAATAAGCAGCTAAAAAAGTAACCACCGAGGGCAAAATGTATTTAAAAATGTCGAGTACGTCTTCCATAAGATAAATTGAATTTATTGCAAATATCTATAAAATATTAGATTATCGACAATTTATAAGCCAGCTATTTTTATGAGATTAGTTTATTTTAGCAATGATAAATGTATTTTTATAAAATTTGAAAGACTACAAACCATTGTTTTTTGATCATGCCAATAGGTATCGCTATTTGGTGTTATTACAAAGTTATTTTCAGTTTTTAAATCGGTAACAACTTCATGCCATCCTCTGGTAAGATGAGGTGCGTTATTCAATTTTATTTCAATACATGCAATGGGTTTATTACCTTTTACCAAAACCAAATCAGCCTCTGCTCCGTGATGTGTTCGATAAAAGTAGGCACTTAATGTGGCTGGCATTAACTGTTTTATTTGTTCAATTACAAATCCTTCCCAGGATGCTCCAATGCAAATGTCATTTTGTAAATCTTCCCAAGAACTAACTCCATTGAGATAATGAAGTACACCTGTATCTCTAAAGTATATTTTAGGAGCTTTTACCAATCGTTTGTTTATATTATTGAACCAGGGCTGTAAACGATGAACCAAACAGGCTCCTTCTAAAAAATCCATGTATTTTAAGGTTGTAGGTCTACTAATTCCTAGGGAGCGAGCAATCACATCATAAACCACAATATTGCCATTTATGCCCGATAGCATGGTCCACAATTTATTGACTGTAGATGGCGACAATGTTTCACCCATTAAGAAATTAACATCTCTTTCAATAAAGTTACGATAATAATTTTCTATCCATTTGTACCAGTTTGCATTGGTTTTCAGTTGCAATGCCTCAGGATAACCACCTCTTAGCCATAATTGGTTTTGTGTAATTTTTGATTTTAATGCTTCTTTAAGATTTATAGTAGATAATTCAATATGGGCAATCCTACCTGCCAAGGTTTCTGAAACACCTTTTACCAAGTGTGGAGAGACAGATCCTAAAAGCAAAAACCTCCCTGCTTTTCTTTTTTCATCAATTAAAGGTCTCAAGGCCGAAAAAAGTTCGGGCATTGTTTGCGCTTCATCAATAATGACACATTTATTTTGATAATTTCCCAAGGTTGTTTCAATATCGTTTAACTTTCTTCTATCCGACAGTTTTTCTAAATCATAGTAAACGGCTTTGTTACCTAGTTTTTTTAAAACTTTTCGGGCTAAAGTGGTTTTTCCTGTTTGCCTTGCTCCAAGTATTGTTACAGCTGGAAACTGCTTAAGCAAATCTGTCAGTTCTTTTTCTATAAATCTATCTATCATTTTATTTAACCGTGAAATTAGAAAGGCAAATATACAAAATACTCGAATAATTATCTAAATTTAATTTTAATTTTAAACGTGAAATATTATATATTAATTTACGAAATTCACGGTTAAAAATTAACAATCTTCAACATTAACATTGTATTTAATTACTTTTGATGGAGCTATAGCTTCATATCTACTCATATATTTGTATGCGATGGAGGGACTTATATGGTATGTTTACCACACATTAAAATATTTCCATTTGGATAATTTATGAATAATCAGATATATTCGTTAAAATAGTAACAATAAAAGTGCAGAATCATATAATAAATGTAAAGAACTTGCAATTATATTTGAGAAATACAGTGTGAATCAATTAACTTGGGAAGTGTTTTTTGTTCATAAAATGCAAATTTGCTCCAATGTAAGATTTAAATACACTTAAAGTTTGTTGATGCAATGCTTATTAGTCATTTTTACAAGTACTTAAGCCACTTTAAACAATTAAAGTTGAAAAAAACATCAAATATTATAAACTCCTATTTTCATATTTACATAAAGCCCTTACCTTTGCACACTTTAAACAAAATATGTCTGTAGAAAAATTAGCCGCAAGGCTCAGTAAAATAAGCGAATCTCAAACCTTAGCAATGGCGCGTAAAAGCCGCGAATTGCAGGCGCTAGGCAAAGATATAATTAGCCTAAGCATTGGTGAGCCAGATTACAATACACCTGATTTTATAAAGGATGCCGCAAAATTAGCCATCGATCAAAATTATACACATTACACTCCCGTAGCTGGTTTTCAAGATTTAAAAGAAGCTATTGCAGCCAAATTTAAGCGCGATAACAATATAGATTATAAACCCGAACAAATCGTGGTTTCTACTGGAGCCAAACAATCCATTGCCAATGTAATTTTATCATTAATTGATTTAAATGATGAAGTAATTGTGCCTATCCCATACTGGGTAAGTTATATCGAACTTATTAAATTGGCCGATGGTATTCCGGTATTTATTCATGCTGGTGTTGATGCTAATTTTAAAATCTCCCCTGCACAATTGGAGGCTGCTATCACTCCAAAAACCAAAATGATTATTTTTTCTACTCCATGCAATCCAAGCGGTTCTGTCTACAATAAACAAGAATTGCAAGCATTAGCAGAGGTTTTAGAAAGGCACCCACAAGTTTACGTAGTTTCTGATGAAATTTATGAGCACATTAATTTTGTAGGTAAGCATGAAAGTATTGCCCAGTTTCCTGCAATTTATGATAGAGTTATCACCATCAATGGTGTTAGTAAGGGCTTTGCAATGACAGGTTGGAGAATTGGATATATTGGCGCTCCATTGTGGATATCAAAAGCTTGCGAAAAAATGCAAGGTCAATTTACCTCTGGAACTTGCTCTATTGCTCAGAGAGCTGCATTGGCCGCTATTTTGGCAGATCCTGAAGTGGTAAAACCTATGCGTGATGGTTTCCTTAAAAGAAGAAACATGGTACTCGAGATGCTCGAGGAAATACCCGGCATTAAAACTAATATTCCCGATGGCGCATTTTATGTGTTTCCTGATATCAGCTCTTATTTTGGAAAAAGTGATGGTGAAAATATCATTAATAATTCTGCTGATTTGTGCATGTATTTGCTCAATTCGGCAAATCTAGCCCTTGTAAGTGGCGATGCGTTTGGTGATGATAATTGTATAAGATTTTCTTATGCCACTTCTGAAGATAAAATTATTGAAGCCATCAAACGTTTAAAAAATGCCCTAGCACGCTTAAACTAAAATACTTGAATATTACTGCTAATAATAATAAAAAAATCATCGAGTCATTTGCAGGCAAGCGCATCATGATTATTGGTGATGCAATGCTTGATGCCTATTGGATGGGCAAAGTAAACCGCATTTCACCAGAAGCGCCTGTACCAGTGCTCGATGTGCAAGAAAAATCATACAAGCCAGGTGGAGCTGCTAACGTGGCACTCAACATAAAATCCTTAGGTGCCATACCTCTTTTGTACACTATTTTAGGTGATGATAATGCAGGTGCTAAAATGATTGAAATTTTAAAGCAGGAAGGAATCAAAACCAATTGTTGTTTATTGGTAAAAAATAGAATATCAACCATTAAAACCCGTGTCCTTAGTCAAGCGCATCATATCTTACGTATTGATGAAGAACAAACCGATGAGTTAAAAGTTAAAGACAAATTAACCCTTCAAAAACTTATACTAAAAGGAATTAATGAACTTAAGCCTCATGCAATAATCATAGAAGATTATGATAAAGGCATGTTATGCCAAACATTAATTGAAGGTATTATTGAACAAGCATCAGCACTAAAAATTCCAATTGCTGTTGATCCTAAACATAAAAACTTTTGGTATTATAAAAATGTAACACTCTTTAAACCTAACCTGCGCGAACTAAGTGAAGCAATTGGAAAAAACATAGATGCTCATCAACAAAATTCACTACTTGAGGCCGATAAATTTTTACGTAAAAAATTAAATAACAACATCGCTTTAATTACATTAAGTGAATCAGGAATTTTTGTGAGCAACAAAACTTCTAACTATAACCTTCCTGCACATGTACGCAATATTGCCGATGTTTCGGGTGCTGGCGATACCGTTATTAGCGTTGCTGCCCTTTGTTTAGCAGTAAATGCCAATATTAAAACACTGGCTGCGTTATCTAATTTGGCAGGTGGTTTAGTATGCGAAAAAAGAGGCGTAGAACCTATTACTAAACAACAATTACTTGACGAGTGTGTTAGGGTATAAGTAAATTATAATAATCATCAATATTTATAGAAAAGAGCAAAACGTGGAGAATAATATTGAAATAAATCCTGCAGACAAGGTTAAACCCTATAAACAACAGGAGTCAGGCAAAAAACAACAGGTGGCAGAAATGTTTAACAACATCAGTCATCGTTACGATTTTCTTAATCATTTTCTTTCTTTAGGTATTGATATCCTTTGGCGCAAAAAAGCAGTGCGTTTAATTAAACCTTTTGCTCCAAAAAATATGCTCGATATTGCCACTGGTACAGGCGATTTTGCCATAGAATGCTTAAGCTTGAATCCCAATAAAATTATTGGTATTGATATTTCAGATGGCATGCTTGACGTAGGTCGTCAAAAACTTAAGAAAAAGGCTATCAATCATAAAATTGAACTTCAACATGGTGATAGCGAAAAAATAAATTTTGCTGATCATTCTTTTGATGCAATTACAGTAGCATTTGGTGTGCGTAACTTCGAACACTTAGAATTAGGCTTGCGCGAAATGCATAGAGTGCTCAAACCGGGCGGAGTGGCAGCCATTTTAGAGTTCAGTAAGCCTAGTATTTTCCCACTAAAACAACTTTACAATTTTTACTTTTTAAAAGTATTGCCTTCCTTAGGGAAAAAAATATCCAACGATGCTGCCGCATATACTTATCTTCCAGAGTCAGTGCAGGCCTTTCCAGATGGACAAAAAATGGCAGCAATTATTAAATCTTGCGGCTTCAATGAGGTTAAAATTTATACCTTAACTGGCGGTATTGCCAGTATTTATCTTTCTGTAAAGAAATGAAATATAAGAAGCAAATATTATTTAACAAGAGCGGCAAAGAACTACTATTATTGCTCTTAGTTTTATTTGCTATCCTTTTGCAGCGTAACATTGCTTTAGCGCAAGGCAAAGGTAAAGATAATAAGGTAATGAACCTGCAGAACTATGATAACCGTGCAATTCATTTCGGGTTTTTATTAGGTGTTAATTTAGCCGATTTTAGAATTAAATATAATCCTAAATATTTTGGAGTTGACACGGTATTAACCATACAATCGAAAAGAGAAAGCGGCTTCAACCTAGGTATAATTTCCGATTTAAAAATGGGAGAATATTTTAATCTTAGGTTTGTTCCTACCTTATCTTTTTCTGCGCGTACCTTGCAATATGTAATTCTCGAAAATAATGTACTTGTGCCTCGCGATAAACAAGTAGAATCAGTCTTTTTAGATTTTCCATTGCTTTTTAAATATAAATCAGAAAGAGCAGGTAATTTCAGAGCTTATCTCATTGGTGGAGCAAAGTATAGCCTAGATATGGCTTCTCAAAAAGATTTAAATAGTACCTTAGTAAAAGATATTTTAGTTAAAATAGATGATACTGATTTCCTTGCTGTGTTTGGAATTGGCTTCGACTTGTATTTAACTTATTTTAAATTTTCACCAGAAATAACATACTCTTTTGGCCTCAAAAACTTAATTATACAAGAAAATAATGTATTAACAAAACCAATAGATAGGTTAACTTCAAAAATTATCCAAATCTCATTCAATTTCGAATAGTATTTTAAATTTCAAATCGATATGATAAAGGAGTTAAGTATTGTGGTAAGGCCATTTGAGTCAATCGATCTAGGCATTTTAAAAGAAATTGTTTCTCAAGAAACAGGACAGGATATTAATGATATATCTCATATAGAAACAATTAAAAAGTCGATTGATGCAAGAGGTGGAAAAGTAAGAGTAAATTTAAAGTTAAAGGTTTTTGTAAACGAACAACCTGAAACAAAACTAATTTGGCAACTTGATCCTATTAAACACAACAATGTAAACACTGCTAAAGAAATTTATATTATTGGAGCTGGACCTGCAGGCTTGTTTGCAGCTTTACAAGCAATTGAAAATGGAGTAAAGCCAATCATTATAGAAAGAGGTAAAACTGTGCGCGATAGAAGAAGGGATCTTGCACTTATCAATAAGGAACAAACGGTTAATCCAAATTCAAATTACTGCTTTGGCGAAGGTGGAGCCGGAACCTATAGCGATGGCAAATTATATACTCGCTCCGGAAAACGTGGAAGTATCGAAAAAGTATTACACACTTTTGTAAATTATGGTGCCGATATTCAAATTTTAATTGATGCACATCCTCATATTGGCACTAATAAACTGCCAAAAATTATTGAGAACATACGCGCTGCCATTATCGATGCTGGTGGCGAATTTTACTTTAATCATCAGCTAGTCGACATTCAAATTGAAAGTAATAATCTTTCGGGATTTACAATTCAACAGGTTGAAAATAAAAGTTTAATTAGTTTTAAAACAAATCAATTAATTCTGGCAACGGGTCATTCAGCACGCGATATCTACCAATTACTTGTAGAGAAGGATATTGAAACTGAAGTAAAGCCTTTTGCCTTGGGTGTGCGTGTAGAGCATCCTCAAGATTTAATCGATAGCATTCAATATCACTGTAAGGTTGATGAAGTGCCTGAAGCACGAAAGTATTTGCCTGCATCAAGTTATAGTTTAGTTGAGCAAATAAAAGACAGAGGTGTTTATTCTTTTTGCATGTGTCCGGGAGGCATTATTGCACCCTGCGCTACTGCCCCAGGCGAAGTAGTTACCAATGGTTGGTCACCTTCTAAACGCAACAATCCTTACGCAAATTCAGGTATTGTTGTAGCGGTTGGAGAACAAGATTTTATACCATATAAAAAGTTCAAAACATTAGCTGGTATGCGATATCAGTCGGCTGTGGAGCAAAATGCTTGGCTGCATGGTGGGCAATCTCAAGTAGCTCCAGCGCAAAGATTAAACGATTTTATTCATAAAAAAGTATCAACAAACCTTCCGAGTTGCAGTTATCATCCGGGTATAAAAAGTGCCGATTTAAATGAAGTTTTACCGCAAGAGGTAGCTTTAAGATTAAGATTGGCTTTTGAAAACTTCGGTAAAAAAATGAAAGGCTACACCAGCAATGATGCTATTGTGGTAGGTGTTGAAAGCCGCACAAGTACTCCCGTTCGAATTCCAAGAAACAATGATGACCTAAATCACATTCGTATCAAAGGCTTATACCCTTGTGGCGAAGGTGCTGGTTATGCAGGTGGTATCGTTTCAGCTGCGATGGATGGTATCAAATGCGCCAATGCGTTGCGAAATGATTGAGTCTTGCTCGCTATAATTCAAACTCCACAAAATAAGTTGCTGCTCACCAAAATTTTACAATCAATCAATTATTCATTGACTGTTTTGAATAAGGCATGTTTAGCATGTATAAGAAAGAATAACTAAAGTGATAATGCACTTAAAGGCAATTACTTAGTTTTCTGTATAATAATTTGTTAACGCATATCTCGTTCCTTTTGTTATCGGCTTACCTCTGTGAATACAATTGGTGTCAAAAAGTACAAGTGTGCCTGCTTTTGCAGTTATTTCCTTGATTTGATCAGAACTAGAGATGTAATTTTGTATTTCATTATCTGTAAATTGATACTTATCTGGTGTATTGGTTTTCAAAATATGAAAATTCAAAGAGCTTGATTTTGGAATTATTTGAAAAGGGCCATTTTCTGGAGTAACATCATTTAAATACACTAAACCTTTGAATCCAAAGGCATAAATATTATCTCTATGCCAACCACCACCTGAGCCTAAATTGTTTTCAACAAATACCGTTTTATTGGCCATGGCATGTTTGGGTTTAATTTTTAATTTCATAAATCCTGAGCCTACATTAAGTATAAATTTATTCTGAAAGTAATCTGCAAATAAATTTGAAAGTAACTCTGCATGTATGATTCTGTTATCAGACAGGTTTTTATCCATCCAAATTTTAAATCCTGTTTCAGTAGTAATTCCGGTTTTTAAGTTTTTATCATT
>CAIKXD010000026.1 GCA_903831265.1 uncultured Bacteroidota bacterium | reverse complement strand
TTGTAAAAAATCAAAAACTAAGAAACAAATTACAGGAACATGGGTAGTTACAGCGATGTATACAGATGAAGCAGACTTACTACTATTAAAGAAGACAGGCAAATTTTACTCAAATTTATGCGACACTGTTTATTATGAAAGGCAAGAAAAACAGTATTGCGAAGTGGTATTTAAAGATAATGAAAGATATATAAGAACTAAAAAAATAACCATTCAATATTTGGATACGGCAGCATCGCGTTTGCAATGCAAGGCTGTTTATGGTGATTCAATAATAAACAACACAGTAGAAGGAACATGGCGCTTTGAAGGCAAAGAAACACTTGAACTTTTAGGCGATAATAAAGATTATGAAGGCAATAAATTAGTTGCAATTTCTAATAATGAAATGGAATGGCAAACTGACCTAACTGTAGAACAAGGTTTTGTTTTATTTAAAGGAATAAAAACCACAAAATTTGCCAAGCAATAAATAAATTTTTAGACACTTCTATACAAAACTTAAGCCATGAAGTATTATGTAATTGCGGGAGAAGCTTCGGGAGATTTACATGGATCTAACTTGATTAAACAATTAAAACTTATAGATAGTACAGCTCATTTTAGATGTTGGGGTGGCGATAAAATGCAAGCTGAGGGCATAACTTTGGTAAAGCATATCAAAGATTTGGCCTTTATGGGCTTTATTGAAGTAATATCAAATTTACCTACAATATTAAAGAATATTAGTTTTTGCAAACAAGATATTTTGGCCTATAAACCAGATGCTATCATCCTAATTGACTACCCTGGATTTAATTTAAGAATAGCAGAATTTGCAAAACAGCATCATATAAAAGTAATATACTACATCTCACCACAAGTATGGGCTTGGAAACAATCGAGAGTAAAAAAGATAAAAGCATCCGTTGATTGTATGTTGGTGATTTTACCTTTTGAAGCTGCATTTTATAAACAACATCATTATGATGTATTTTATACTGGTCATCCTTTACTAGATGCAATTGAAAATATAAAAGGCAATAGCAATACTTGGTTTGATTTTAAACATATTAATTTATTACCCGAAAAACCTATTATAGCGCTGCTGCCTGGTAGTAGAAGACAAGAAATTTCGACTATGCTCCCCTTGATGCTTTCGGTTGAAAAGTATTTTAATGAATATCAATTTGTAATAGCCGCTGCACCATCAATTCCAAGTGAGTTCTATAAAAGTGTAATGGGTAATTCTAATGTAAAATTAGTTTACGATCAAACCTATCAATTATTACAACATGCAAAAGCTGCGTTAGTTACATCGGGAACAGCAACTCTAGAAACTGCTTTATTTAATGTGCCCGAAGTGGTTTGTTATAAGGGCAATAAAATATCATATCACATCGCAAGGAAATTAATAAAGGTAAAATACATCTCGCTGGTGAACTTAATTATGGACCAAGAAATTGTGAAAGAACTTATTCAAGATGAATTGAATGAAGCGCAATTAAAGGAAAATTTGATCAAATTATTAGAACCAAATTATCAATTACAACTCAAAAACAACTACAATGAACTGAGGGGAAAACTTGGTGGTAAAGGAGCATCGGAGAGGGCAGCCATGCATATTACAGAATTTCTTTCTACATAAAGCTTGGCTATGAATTTAAAGCAATGGCTTTTTTTAGTTTGTTTACCCATAACCCAACTTTGGGCAAGCAGCACAGAGGTAAAAATTGGCGTATTATACGGCAATACGATTAACGAAATCAACGCTATTCAACATAAAGGAAATCCTAAAATATTTTTTGATAGTCTCTTATTCTTTAGAATTGATTCTACCTTTAATTTAAAAATTGTTGCCGATTTAGATAGCTTAACCATTTTCAATAATGAAAGTAAAATAGCTAGATGTAAAACAGTTAAAATACTCGAAGATCCTGAAAGCGTTACGCAATTAAAACATCCCAATTTTAAAAACGAGAAATATTATGGTGGTCAACTGCATATTAGCAGTAATAGCGGATTTATTTTCGCTTTAAATATATTGCCACTAGAAAATTATTTGCCTGGAGTTTTAGAGGCTGAAGTAGGCATCAACAGGCCTCCTGAATATTATAAAGTTCAAGCCATAATTTGCAGAACCTACACCCTTAGTCATTTAAGAAGACACGAAATGGAAGACTTTAATTTGTGCGACAAGGAGCATTGCCAAGCATTTAAAGGATTCAGTAAGTCCGGTACTGAATTGCAAAAAGGCGTGCAAAAAACTGAAGGAATTGTTGTGGTAGACAATGATTTTATGCTTATTACTGCTGCTTTTCATGCAAATTGTGGTGGCCAAACAGTGAATAGCGAGGATGTATGGAATAAGAAATTGGATTACCTAAGGAGCATAAAAGACACCTTTTGCTTGCACGAAAAAAGCGCAAGTTGGACTAAAGAATTTTTAGATGATTCTTGGATTCAAAAAATGCACAAGGTATCTAAAGAATATAAGCATGAAAATGATTCTATTTTATTTGTAAAGGATTTCTTTTTTACCCAAGCAACGCGTAAAAAGTTTTATGATGTGGTTCCTAATTGTATGATACTATTAAAAGATATGCGTACCACTTTAGAATTAAAATCAACTTATTTTAGTGCAGAAAATAGATATGGGAAAATCATTTTGCACGGAAGAGGTTTTGGACATGGTGTGGGTTTATGTCAAGATGGTGCTATTAGAATGTCAAAATTAAACTACAGTTACAAATCAATCTTACATTTTTACTTTCAAAATGTAAGTATAGTACATCTCGACAAGCTTGATTTTTATAAGTTTAATGAGTAATTATATTTTGTTGATTGATTCAAAAAGTCAAGATTGTTATTTGATGCTGTTTGAATTTAATTGAATTCATATAGTTTTCTTTTTTACAGTTTTAATCTGTGAATGATGTAAAAACTAAGTGAAATTTAGTAACAATTATGAAGGCACAATTGTTAATTATTGTTGTTGAAAACTCAATCCTGCAGAAGTTTTTTGAAGTTTAAAAGCCTATATATTTGTTTTACAAGGGTGTATCCTTTATTCAAAAACAAAGAATTTTGACAAACCGCAACATACAACATTTTTCAATCCTAATTATCTTAATGATAATTTTAGGAAATGTTGTATTTGTGATTGCCCAAGATGGTAAACCTAATAAAGCTGATGCCCGAATTTTAAAGGAAACCCAAAAATATGAAGAAGCGCATTTAACCTACTCAAAGCTTATTGAAACAGATCCCACAGATTACGAAAGCTATATTGAACGCGCTTTTTGCAATGAAAAAATGAACCGCTATGAAGAAGCTATTAATGATTATCGCACAGCTTTAAATTTAAAACCAGGCGAAATAGATTTGTATCGAAAAGCACTCATCGATTATCTTCAAATTGAAAATTATAACCAAGCTACAGAAATGTTTAGCACGCTTGTTCAAATAAAAAACAAGACAGTAGCTGCCTACCAAAAAATGGCTTTAGATAAAATTAAATTGAAAGATTACGAGGGTGCTGTTAAAGAAATAAATACCTCTTTAGATTTCGATAATACTAGCGACTATTCGCATTTTATTAAAGGCGTGGCTATGGATAGCATTGGCAATACACAAGTGGCCATACAAAGTTATTTAAAAGCAATTTCTTGTATGTATGTTACTAAAGAATATAAAGAAGCCAAAGATAAAGTAAGCTACAAGCCTTATTTTATTAACCTGGCTATTGCGCAAAGAAAAACTGGGAACTTAGAAGAATCGCTTAAAAATTTAAATACCGCACTTTCGTATGATGCAAACGATTTTAATATTTATACGCAACGTGCAGTAACTTATGTGGCCAAAAGTGATTACTTGAATGCCGAAGTTGATTTTACAAAAGCCTTGCAGTTGAATGATAAAAATGCAAATGCCTATTTTGAGCGTGGTATCATGAACAAGAAACTTGAAAAATATCCAGATGCTATTGGCGATTTTACCAATGCTATTTTGTTTCAAGAAAAAAATCCAAATGCCTATTATCACAGAGCATTATGCTATCAAACTTTAAATAAATATGAAGAAGCGGAGAAAGAATTTGCAACTGCAAAAGACCAAGGATTTAACAAAAAAAATATTGAAAGCGCTTTAGCAGTGTGCAAAGAAAAGGCCTATGAATTTAACAAGGAAACAAACAACCCTCAAATTGAGTTAGCTAATTTAAACGATAAGGAAGGAGCAAAATCTGTAAGAGTGCCAAAAAATAAACCTTCTGGAACAATTAAAGGTGTGGTAAAAGATCAAAGTGTGATTAAAACTATTATTATTGATGGTGTACCTGCCAACTTTTCAAGCGATGTAAACAATCCAACATTTACTGCTACCGTGCCTATCGAAAATAAAGAAAAAGTTACAGTTCAGGTTACAGATGTTTATTTTAATACCACCACCGAAACATTTGATATCGTTAGAATTGAATCTACGCCTCCAAAAATGATTATCAATAGTCCGTTTATTACTTTTGATAAAGAAATACTTCCAGAGAATAGCAGCATCAACAATATTTATGTTGAAGGAAAAATTGATGATGAAAGCTTGATAAGCTTCATTCATATTAATGGTGAAAAAGCAACTTTTGCATCTGAAAATACCAATCCTACCTTTTCATTAAATGTAAATATTGAAGGAAAAGATTCACTAGTTGTTGAAGTAGAAGATGTATATGAAAACAGAAAACGATTGGCTTTTTATATTAATAGAACTTTAGCTGAGGAAGAAAATAGAAATCCAATGGGGCGCACCTGGGTAATATTTATAGAGAATAGCGATTATCAAAATTTACCTTCTTTAGAAGGAACAAAAAAAGATGTTTTAGCAATGAAAAATGCGCTAGCCAATTACAGCATCAGTAAAGTAATTTATAAACCCAATATGACCAAGGCTCAAATGGATAAATTTTTCTCTATTGAGTTGCGCGATCAAATCAATAAGGGCAATGTGCAGTCGTTGTTAGTTTGGTTTGCCGGTCATGGAAAATTTATTAATGAAACCGGGTATTGGCTGCCTACTGATGCATCAAAAACAGATGAATACACCTATTTTCCTATTACTAGTTTAAAAGGATATTTATCGTTATATAAATTACGCCATACCTTGGTTATTAGCGATGCTTGTGAAACAGGTCCTGCATTTTATTTGGCCATGCGTGGAGAAAATACACCAAAAAATTGTAACGATTGGGAAGCCACAAAATTAAAATCAGCACAAGTATTTACCAGTAGCGATAGAGAAAAGGCATCCGACAATTCTATTTTTACTAAAACATTTGCCAACATTTTAAATAACGCACCAGATAAGTGTATATCCATAGAAAAAATAAAGGAAAAAGTTACAAGTGCTGTGGAGCAAAATCAAAAGCAAAAACCAAAATTCGGAAATATTAGTGGTTTAGAAGATCAAAATGGAACCTTCTTTTTTATAAAAAAATAGTATGCAACTGGCAATAAATAAAAGTAAAATCATTAATCTATTTTTGTTATTACTTTTAATTATTTCGTTGCGTGTTCATGCACAAAATTACAATTTCAATCATTATTCGTTAAAAGATGGTTTAATACAATCGAATGTTAATGATATTTTACAAGACAAGCAAGGTTATATTTGGTTTGCCACCGATGGTGGTTTATCAAAATTTAATGGGCAAACATTTAATAATTATAGCACCAATGAAGGTTTAAGCGAATCTTCGGTGAGCAGTATTTGTGAAGATGATGATGGCCAACTTTGGATTGGTCATTCCTATGGAAAGCTATCCTACAAAAAAGGAAATAAGTTTGTGAATTTGCCATTAGATGTAAAAGATAAACCTAGCAAAATTTTAGACCTCACTAAAGATAAAAAGGGAAATATTTGGATAGGTACTACAGGCAGTGGGGTCATAAAATTAAATCCGAAAACTAAAAGCTATAAAGCCTATGGAATTAAGGAAAAACTAGATGATCAAGTATTTTGCAGCTTTGTTGATGCCAACAGCAAAATTTGGTTTGTTACATATATTGGAGTTAAATATTACGATGCATTAAAGGATAGCTTTATATTTTTTAAACCTAAAGGCTTCCCATTTTTTGAATACACATGTATGACTCAGGACAAGCTAGGTGATTATTGGTTTGGCACCGCCAATCAAGGGATTATACATTATTCTATTAAAGATAGCATTTCAACTCAATATGGTATTGATCAAGGTTTAAAATCTAATTTCATTACTAATTTACTTCCCGATGAAAACAATAATATTTGGGCTGCAACTTGGGATGGAGGTATTGTTAAAATTATTGGCAATAAAACAACCAATAATATTGTAAAAGCTAAAGCAAATAAAGATTATAATCTTACTTTTCCTGGTAAAGAAATAATATCAATTACCACCAATAACGGGCTTCAAAGCAACAAAATAAGAAGTATTTTTATTGATAGAGAAGCAATGCTATGGGCTGGTTTGCAGGATAAAGGAATTGCTCAGTTTAAAGGATTTAAATTTACCCATTTTAGCTCAAAAGATGGCTTAATTAACAACATTGTAAACAGCATTATTAAAGACGATAATGGATATTATTGGCTAGGCACCAATGAAGGTATTGACATTGTAAATATTGATAAAAACTACACAAAAAAGAGTGTACAACATATTAACCTTACCAATGATTTAAGGAATAATTTGGTAACTTCCTTTTGTAAAAAAGACAACAAAATATATGTATCTACCTTTAAAGGAGATATTGGTGTATTTGATGCAAAAACAAAAAAAAGGATACAAACATTATCTATCAATCGGTCATTGGTAAATGATTTGGCCATTATTAATAATCAACTTTGGATTGCCACAAGCACAGGTTTAACCACCTACAATTTTGGCAATTTAGAATTTAAAGATGTGCCAGAAATGGATAAATTAATTATCATAAAAATACATCAAACAAAAGATGGTATTGTATGGATTGGCACAAGAGAATCGGGACTTTGGTTTTATGATGGAAAAGATTTTAAACGTTATAAAAATAAGATTAATCACAATAGTCCAACAAGTTTATGTAGCGATAAAGATGGTAATTTATGGATAGGAACTGAAGGTGGCGGAGTATACAAAAAGCATGAAAATGAAATTACAAATTTTAATGTAAAGAATGGACTTGCTTCAGACTATATCACCTTACTTACATGTGATTCGTTAGGAAATATTTGGACCGGCACAAATATGGGTTTGGTTAAAATAAATGTTCAAAAAAATACATTTACCCATTACGGTATTCAAGAAGGATTTACATCTATTGAAACAAAAAACAATGCGGTTTTCAATGATAATAATGAAAGTCTTTGGTTTGGTACCATTAATGGTACAACAGTGCTAAGACTTAATGAAGAAAAAACAAATTCCGCCGTTCCTTTGGTTTATTTAATCAACTATCAGGTATTTTCAACGCCCTATCCTATCAGTAATAATCCAACTTTTAGCCATAATAAAAACGATATTACCTTTAATTTTATTGGATTAAGTTTTAGCAATGCCTCAAAAATAAAATACACTTATAAACTCGAAGGACTTGATGAAGCATGGCATGTAGATTATGGGATCAGTAAAGTAGCCTTTACGCATTTACCTCCTGGGCAATATAAATTTATACTTAATGCCTGTAGTAGCGATGGCATTTGTATAGATAAAAATATAAACTTTGCTTTTGAAATTATCCCTCCTATTTATAAAAGAACATGGTTTATTGTTTTAATGTTATTGTTGGCTGTAGTTTTAGTTTTTATTTATATTACGTTTAAAACTCGTTACTTACTTGCTGCAAAGCTTATGCTCGAAGAACAGGTAAAAGAAAGAACCATTGAAATAGAGCAAAAGAATCAATCTTTGATAGACAAGAATTTGGAAATTATTACCAAAAATAAGGAAATTACAGATAGCATTAATTATGCTAAAAAGATACAGGAAGCTATTTTGCCTAGCACTCAATCGTTCAGAAATTTATTTCCTAAGGCATTTATTTTATACCAACCAAAGGATATTGTTAGTGGAGATTTTTATTGGTTTGCCGATATTAAAGCTAAATCAAAAAATCAGTCGGATGAAAATGATATTTATTTAGCTGTGGCAGATTGCACAGGACATGGTGTTCCTGGCGCCTTTATGTGTATGATTGGAAGTTCTTTGTTAAATCAAATTGTACAAGAAAATAATGATTTTAGGCCTTCAAATACCCTAGAACAATTACATACTGGTATTAGAGAAGCGCTTAAGCAACAAGAAACAGAAGCTCGAGATGGGATGGATATTGCCTTGTGCCATATAAACAGAAAAAAACAGCAAATTGAATTTGCAGGTGCTTTAAGGTCTCTTTTAGTATATAGAGGAAATACTTACAAAGAAAAATTTGCTCCAGAACATGCAGGGATTTTTGTACAAGAAATACAAGCAGACAAACATCCCATTGGTGGTTTGCAAAGTGAAGCCAAAAGACAATTTACTAACCACACTATACCCTATTATCCAGGCGATACCATTTACTTATTTACCGATGGTTTTGCCGATCAGTTTGGAGGACCTAAAGGCAAGAAATTAATGTCGAAAAATTTTAAGGAAATACTCAGCTCGGTGCAGGATAAAAATATGCTAGAGCAATATAATCATCTTGATAATTTTTTGAAAGAGTGGAAAGATGGCTATGACCAAGTGGATGATATTTTGGTGGTGGGGATTCGGTTTTAGTTGAACTGAAGAGATAACATTTGGCCAGGTTTAATTGAATAATGAACAAGAAATAAAAAACAAGGAATTATAAATTAGGAAGGATGCGATAAATAAAATTTGTAAGTGGTTGGCGTCCTCGCCAACCACTTTTTTTATAAGCTCAAACATACTAAAGGCTGCTCCAAAGTAGATTGGCGAGGACGCCAACCTTGTACCAAATAATATTTAAAATTACACTTACTTCTAATACCAATTGCATTTATTTTTTAGTCCAACTAAAAAAACAAATATGCAATGGTTAATGCCGATACTACCTGAAATTAGTACAATAATGCCACCCAGCAATTGGACTAAATTGAAAGTATATTCGGTATTATACAAATCCTCAAGCTTTAGTAAAACTTTATAATTTTTTCTTTCCAAAAAAATGCTTAAAAGACTCTGTTTTATTTTGTATCTGGTTCAAAAACTAGATCTATAAAATTTACATTTAAAATTACACTCACTTAAAAATTACATCATTTAATACAGATTGAATAAAAAAATAGACCAATTTTATTGAACTATATTTTGTTTTATAGTCATCAGCCATTGTAAATTTTCCAAATAACTTTGGTCTATTTAATAAATACAAATTGTACATTGTTTTAACTGTTTATTTTTTTGTCTCATTTTGTAAAAATTTCTCTATAAAGTTTGCTGTAAATTAAATCAATGTAAATAAATTTGAACCGTTTTAAATACATTTTTTTATGAAACTTACACTCAGATTTATTTTAATGCAGCTTTTTTGGGCTATAATTCCCCTATTTTGTTTGGGTCAGAACCGTAAAAGCGATTTTTATAACAATGAATATTCTCCCTCTGGAAAGAAAACCTACCGTAAGCTCTATCAGGCTAATGAAAATTTACTGCAAAGCATATTAGCAGATACTTCGGTTTTAAAAAATTTAAGCCCTTCGGAAATCACCACTATTTTTTATCATCTCAAAAAAAAAGGATGTTACATTAGTGAATACAATACTCAAAAAAGGGAAGAAATTATAAAGGCAAAAGAACTGCTGATTGGCTTAGCTCCAATAATAATTAAGAATAGTTCAACACCCGATACAATCAAACTTGAAGCCAGCGATTTTCTTAATCAACTCATCGAAAATAAATGTATTAACAAAGTAAGCAGGGTAGATGATATTTTAAAAGGTTTGCCGAAATCAATAGCAGTAAATCCTCCACCTGACAGGGATGAAACCTTCGTAAGTTTGGATCCTTTTCTAAACGAGAAAAATCGTGTTGAGTGGACTTTAATTGCTGATTCTCAGGAACCACTGAGGGAAAAACTTTTTACCAATTTTTTAGATTGTCCCAAATGTATGACAGCAGACTCACTGAATATAATTGCGGAAATGTGCAAGGCCCGCAAGGAGTATCTACGTTACACGCTATTGATAAGTGAAAAATTAAAACGCATGCCACAAAACACTAAAATAATGACTGAACTCACAGCCGGTATTTTATTGCTACCAATAGATTTATACCGATTCTATTTATATACATTTAAGCCTTTCAAAGCCTTTGATTTAAAAAAACTAGGTCAAGATAGTGCATTTGCGATATGCTATTCGGACATGCTCCTCAAAAATGAGCAATACAACGATGCTGTTAATTTCCTTAAAAATGCGCAAATAAATTCAAGAACCAAATACAATCATTATCAAGCAATATACAGGTCACAAGGATTGGAAAATGCTATCGATTTCCTTTATTCTGTGAAAGCACGAGCAAAATCAATTGAGCGACTTCTTTTTGACTTAAACAAGGAAATCAGCAATGAAAAAGTTATTAGCACTACAAAGTATTTAAAAATGAAATACAATGCATCATTAGATACTATAAACATTACAACGCTGGGAGGATACTGGCGCGATAAAGATGATCTTCTAATTAAAAACGGAAAATTATACAAATCGACAGATGAACAAGGTATATTTTATTTGACCAACCTTTATTCAAAATATGGATATACCGAAGAGTCATTTGAGTTACAGCACAGTTACTGGCAATTCAATAAACCCAGCGAATCAGTAATAGATAAACAGGTTTTAGCTAAAAAAATGTCGCCATTCACTGCTGCAGATTTACTTTACAATTATGGCAAATCATGTGTTGAAGATGATGCAAAAGGCGCGCGCAATAGACCTCTGATAAAATCAACATGCCTTCCTCTTTTGCTTAAAGCCTATAGTTATGATAAACAAAACTATGATGTATGCAAACAAATTGGATTCGCATACTCTTACTTGGGAGATGGAAATATAAGTCAAAAATGGTTGGAACTTGCCGAGTCATTAGGTGCCGACATGAGCGATGCCAAGTCTGCTGGCAAGGGCAAAGGAAATATTAAAACAGGTGCAAGAGGGGGCAAATATTATATTAATGGTAACGGAAATAAAACATATGTAAAATAAGCTTATTTGTTATTCCGAGGCTGCATCCTTGCCAATCATTGTTTTTTTTGTCCATGGTTGGCGTCCTCGCCAAGCACTTTTTTTATAAGCTCAAACATACTAAAGGCTGCTCCAAATTAGATTGGCGAGGACGCCAACCTTTGACCGTAAAGTTTTTGTAAGAGGTTGGCGTCTTCGCCAACCTCTTTTGCAACTGCTTGTGTCTACAAAAATATAGAGATTACACCACTAAGAATATAAATAAACTAAGAACCCTGCAAAAGGGATAGAAGCAGCTACCACGTAGCGCGTATAGCCCGACCACAGCGTTTTTCGCGCTGTGGGTTTGCCCACAAAATTTAAGCTTTTATTCCAAAATTGGTTCTTTTGGCGTGCCTCAAATAGAGCCAGGCTACACCTCCCATAAACAGGAAATAAACATACTCTACGCTCCACACCCACTCTATTTGTAGCTTTAAATAGATGGCAATGATGTAAGTGGCAAATAAATAAAACGAAATAGTAATTATTTCAATAAATAAGCTCATGGCGGTATTGCCGCTGCCCGAAACGGCACTCAATAAAATTGATGAAACAGAAAACATTAATAAAGAACCATCGATAACACATAAGGAAGGAATTGTGGCTTCGATAAGCGCTGTATCGTTGGTAAAAATGCCAAGCATAATGCTTGGTGCAATATTTAAAATGACCATGAAAAGTAGGGTGATGCAAAAGCTAAAAACGGAAATCTTTTTAATCATTTTAAAAACTTCATTTTGCTTACCTTGGCCAATGAGGGTGCTTACTAAGGTATTGGTGGCGGAACTGAATCCCATTAAAGGGATCATTAAAATCATATAGGCATTTCTAATAATGTTACTGATAGCCAAGGAGCGCTCGCCCATTTGCTCCACAATCATAAAAAAGATGAACCAAGAGGTTAAAGAAATAAACATTTGCAACATCACGGGAGCCGCTGTTAACAGCACATCCTTGAGATAGGCAAAATTAAATTTATGAAATGTAAAGAGCTGGTATTTATTTAAATCAACCGTTTTAAAGGTGTAGATTAAGGCAAAGATGGCAGCAAAAAATTCGGCCAAAGTGCTTGCCAGCGCAGATCCCGCAACTTCCATACGAGGGAAACCAAAATTGCCAAACACAAAAAGATAATTAAAAATTACATTTAAAATGGCCACAATGGCGGTGGTATACAATACAATTTTTGTTTGTGAAATACCC
>CAIKXD010000025.1 GCA_903831265.1 uncultured Bacteroidota bacterium | reverse complement strand
CGACTATCTGGCGTAGCATCAAATGGTGCATGTGTAAGCATCATTGGGTAATACAAAAAGAAAGGGGCATCTTTTTTACGTGTAATAAAATCGAGCGCATAATCGCTTACGATATCAGGACCATATTCATTACTTGTATACTCAATTGATTTTCCATTAATGGCAATTTGAGGATTTTTATAACGAGGCGATTTTTTTAGTAAATGCCATAGTGCATATTCATCAAACCCAAAATGCCCAGGATTATCGTAGCTCTTGCCTAATTGCCATTTGCCAGTAACACAGGTAGCATAACCTGCACCTTTTAACAAATTACCAAAGGTCTTTTGTGTTAAATCGAGACTATCAAAGTTGGTGTAGTTTCTACGATTGCTCATACCTGTCATCAACTCAACCCTTGTTGGTGTGCAAAGTGGCTGCACATGACACTCTTCAAAACGTACACCATTTGCAGCAAGCTGATCCATAATAGGGGTTTTATAGCTCTCACCACCATTAACCGTAACATTCTCGTAACCAAAGTCATCTATTAAAATGAGTACAATGTTGGGTTTGGTTTGTGGCTTTGCTCCTTGTGCAAATATTGCTGCTTGAAAACCAATCAATATGATTAATAGAGTGGCAACTTTTTTTATCATATTCAAACGATTAATAACCCAATCCTTTTATTAAAAAAAAACCTCCCGATTTTATTTTTCGGGAGGATTTTTTTGAGTTTATTTTTTAATTTTCATTTTCCTCTTTTTCTCCTTTTCCTTTACCACCTTCTTTATTTTTCATTTTTTCTTTTTTTGCTTCAACCCAAGCATCAAATTTTGCTTTTTGTTCATCGGTTAAAACGGCTTTAATACTTGCATTAGCTGCGTCTGAAACTACTTTTGCTTCTTTTTTACTAGCCTTTTTATCAGCATCTGTTGCCTTAGCTTTTATGGTGTCGATTTTTGTAAGACTTTCTAATTGAACCGCTTTAATTTTTGAAGATTGATCAGCAGTTAAACCAAGCTCTGTAGTTAATTCTTTAACATACATTGTTGCACGTTGTTCTGCATTTTTTTTGGGCTTACCATCTTGTGCAAAAACTGAAAGCGTAGACATTACTACTGCCAATACTAGAATTACTCTTTTCATTTTTTAAGTTTGAATTGTTATTGATTGTTGTTACTGATTACTAATATTAAAAATATTTTTTGTATTGTATAAATACTATACGTCAGACATTTTATAATCTAAAAAGTTTAAGACAAGGGTCAAAATATATTTTTGATCACATATTGCTTAGCATACAGGATTTTTATCTACCAAAACATGGTATATAAAGCCATTAATAACCCAATTATTATAAGTGATCCAACTGCAAAGCCAGTAGATGTTTTAAACATGGATGCATCTATTTCGAGACCATTTGGTTTCACCCCTTTACGATATTCAATGATGCTGATTATATACATTCCTATCAAGCAAAGCACAAACACAATTGCCATACGATCCAAAAATGGTATCTCAAATAATCCCTTTGAATTTGTAACAGCTAGCCCAACATGATAAAGTGGTTGAAGATCAATTAAACTTGGAATAAATTTTAAAATTACAGAAAGAATAAACCCTCCTATCATTGCAAATAATGCAGCATTAGAAGTAGTTTTTTTCCAAAAGAAACCTAGCAGGAACATAGCAAAAATACCAGGAGACACAAATCCAGTGTACTCTTGTATGTATTGAAAGCCTTGCTTTCCTTCTCCCATCAAAGTGTCACCTAAACCAAGTGTTAGAAGAATACCAATGGCTGTAGAAATTACGATAGTAATTTTACCAATACTTACCAGCTTACTTTCAGAGGCCTCTTTATTAAATATTTTCTTATATATATCTAATGTAAAGATGGTACTTATGCTGTTTACCTTAGCAGCAAGCGATGCAACAACTGTTGCAGCAAAAGCAGCAATAGTAACTCCCTTTATACCGGATGGAAGAAGAGTGAGCAATGCTGGATAAGCTTTATTGCTTTCAGTAATGGTTACACCTTCGGCATTTGTAGAATTAATCAAAGACGCATCAATCATATTATGGCTGTTGAGATAAAACATAGCTATTCCGGGAACAACAATAATGAAGGGCATTAACATTTTTAAAAATGCAGCAAATAGAATACCCTTTCTAGCAACCGGTAAGCTTGCACCCAATGCTCTTTGTGTTATGTATTGATTGCAACCCCAATAGTTTAGATTAGCAATCCACATTCCACCAAGTAATACACTCAAACCTGGCAAATCAATATAATTGGGGTTGTCCTTTTTAAAGATCATATGAAAATGGTCAGAAGCTTCCGTTTTTAATATATGGAAGCCGGCACTTATTCCTTCTGTACCTCCAATCATTTTTAATGAAATAAATAATGCAATAAAACCACTTATCACCAAGAAGAAAACTTGGATTGCAGAAGTATAACCTACAACTTTCATACCACCAAGCGCAATAAAAATGGAAAAAATAGCTAATAAGAAAACACTTAATGTAAAATCAAGTCCACTAATGCCAGAAATAGCCACTGCACCCAAATATAGAATAGATAATAAATTGACAACTATATAAAGTAATAACCAGAATACTGCCATGATGATAGCCACTTTTGAATTGTAACGTTGATTCAAAAATTGTGGCATCGTAAAAATTTTATTCTTTAGGTACACAGGCATAAAAAATACTGCTACTATAATTAGTGTGAGTGCTGACATCCATTCATAAGAAGATATTGCTAACCCTAATTGAAATCCCGAGCCACTCATACCAGTCATTTGTTCTGCTGATATGTTAGATGCAATCAATGATGCACCAATTGCCCACCAAGAAAGTGTTCCCTCTGCTATAAAAAAGTCGGCAGAACTTACTTCCTTTTGCTTTTTACGTGTATATATCCAATAACCATATACAGAGACTACCACAAAATAAAAAATCAAAATAAGCCAGTCAATCTTAACCATAAGTGTATTTTTTATTGTTTATTAATCAGTTTCTATTTGTATCTAATTTATTATTGTGGTGAACTATCATTTGTTGTCTTAATTTTTGAGCAGCCATTTCTGGTGTTATATCACGCTGAGGCATACCAAGCATTTCGTATCCGACCATGAATTTTTTTACAGTTGCTGACCTTAGTAATGGAGGATAAAAGTGCATATGCCAATGCCATTCTTCATGCAAACCATCATTTACAGGACTTTGGTGCATTCCTGCCGAATAAGGAAATGAGATATTAAAAAGGTTATCGTATTTAATGGTTAACTTTTTAAGAATATCAGCAAGAGATTTTTTTTCTTGTTCATAAAATTTAGTGATATCAGTAACATGACGCTTACTAATTATCATTGTTTCATAAGGCCAAACAGCCCAAAATGGTACAACTACTAAAAAATGTTCATT
>CAIKXD010000024.1 GCA_903831265.1 uncultured Bacteroidota bacterium | reverse complement strand
CGACGAATTCGTATAATCTATTATATGCATCATTATCACTTACAACTAGGGCTTTTTCAATAAATGATGCTATCGAAGCCAAGGAATCGTTAGTCGAATTATCCCAAATGAGCTTCTTTTGACAAGAAAAACTGCTATCGATAATTATACGTGTGTATTTATCAACACCCTTTTTTCTCAATTCATTTATTATCTCCATTGCAAATATTGAAGTGGGTAACTTTACTAAACTTGCCGGATAAAAATAAATCGAGTCGTTTAAATTAAAACTTTGAGTAATGAACGATTTTTTGCCTGTGGAGTCTTTTACTACTTGAGAAAAAATAATTTGTAAATTATACTTTTGTGGGTTAGTAGATACTTTTTTGAATGAGGGATTTGATAATAAAATGCTGTCTAGCGATATAATTTTTTGGGCAAAAGTAGGAACGCTACTAATCACCAATAAAATAACAAATAACATTAACGTCTTTTTCATTGTATCGGTAATTTACTTAAAAATTAAATTCAAGAGATACAATGTAATTCCTTTTCGAATTTTATCCGAGTAAATTTTAGGATTATCTAATTAATATTATTAGTTGGTTCAATTTGAGGTAAGTTATTTAATTTTCTCTTTGGCACTATATAAAACAATAATAAGCCAGATAAGACAATTATTAATCCTATCAATGCCTCATCCATTTTATTTAAAAATAAATAATACATAAACCAACAATTTGCTAGAATAAAAATTATTGGCGTAAAGGGATATCCAAATGTACGATATGGTCTTTTGAGATTAGGCTCTGTTTTTCGCAATACAATGGTACCCATAACAGTTAGAGTAGAAAATAAGGTCATTGTGAAAGTAGTGTAGGTAATAACTGTATCAAATGAACCAGTTAGGGCAATAGCTATAGCAATAATAGCTTGAATAAGCATACTCAATCTTGGCACTTTTTCATTGTCCCTTCTCCCAAGTATGCCAATAATTGGATAATCGCTTGCGATTGATTGAATTACACGAGGACCGGCAATAACCATACTTGATATAGAACTAACAAGGAAAAGGCAAATCACAAGACTCATAAGTGCCCCAATTCGATCTCCAAAAAGAATTGAAGCAGTTATAAAACCAAGTTCCTTTTGTTCCATTTTTGATGGATCAACCATTAGCATTTCAATGGGAGCAATTTTAAGGAATACAACATTTATTAGAACATAAAGTAACATAACTATTAGAGTTCCGATAATTATTGACAAGGGTACATTTCGATGGGGTTTGTGAATTTCTGATGAAATATAAGCTGATGCGTTCCACCCTGAATAAGCAAAAGAAACATAAACCAATCCAATAACAAAATTACTACTAAGTATATTTGGAAGAGTATCGGCAACAGGAATAAATGAAACTTGTTCGTTGCCTAAAACCATTCCCGCAACTATAAAAGCGACAATAATTACCACTTTCAATAAGGTAAATATTTTCTGAAATCGGCCACTTGCTGAGCGATTTATAGAATTTACAAAAGTTATTAGTATGATAAGAACTATTGCGACTAAGGTTTTATTAAACGGGAATACTTGACTGAAATATGAAGCAAATAAAATTGCGTTTAAGGCTATTGGCGCAGAAAATCCAATTGTTGAACTTAACCAGCCAGACATAAAACCAAGACTTGGATGGAAAATTTTGGATAAAAAGTGATATTCTCCGCCCGAATTTGGCATAGACGCACCCAATTCACTATAAGCAAAAGCTCCACATAAAGCTATTATACCGCCAACAATCCATAAGATAATAATTGTTGCTAAATCTTTAATCCCAATTAGTTGATAGCCCAAACTTACAAATATGCCAGTACCAATCATATTAGCTACAACAATCGATGTAGCAGAACCAAGCGAGTATTTGGTATCCTTAACTTCTGACGTCATTTTTTGAAGCTAAACATTTGATTTTGATTGCCTGAACCCCAATGATATCCTAGTGAAAATCCAAGTTTCCCAGCATAGATTGTTGAATCAGAATAAGCTAAATTTAAATCCTTTTGGAATAGATTAGTTGAGAAATCACTTACTGGCATTTCATACTCTCCAAATAACTTTACATTCCAAACTTTATTATCAAAGTATTTGTAAGGTATTCCTGTATCATCCTGTATTAGACTATTACTTTTTTTAATAATAATGTTTCTTATGTCGGAGAATGTTGAGTAGTGAAGTAAGTAGGAGGCGGATTTCACAAACGAGTTAGCATTGGGAGGAACATGTTTTTCTAAATATGTTAAAACTCCTGGTTTCGTCTTAAATCCAGAATTCGATATGTCAACCGAAAGGTAAGTTAGTGTTTTTATTTGTTTCTTTAATTTATCTTTCAATACAATTCTAACACCATCACATTTATGGTCAGTTTGAGTTATCGTATTACCTGTTGAGTCAATATCAAAAAATGTAACTGATTTTATTTCATGATTTGTTTTTGCCGCGGCCCACAAAATCACAGGTAGCATACCATTAACATGATTAGCGTTGTTAATATCTGTAATCATATTTTTTGTGATAAAATAACTTTTATTGTAAATATCTCTCAAAACAATATTAATTCCTTTTAAGTATTTTATAAGAGCCTTGTTATCCATTTCTATAAGATTTGGGATGGAGCCAACATTTTCTCTTGCAACCATTAAATACTCTTTTGCATTGGGTAAAAGCCAATTTAAATGAATGAAATCTCCACCAGAAAAAGGATAAAATGCAAAAGAAGTATCTGGAACGCCTGATTCTTTTAAATTTTTCTTATTCCACTCGTTAATTTTAACTAGTCGGGTATTTAGCATTGGTAAATACTTGGCTGAGGATTCTTTTGAAAATAATTTTATGGAATCTAGACTCCAATTTTTATGTTGGTAGTTTACTAATGTATCCATACCGGCCATCAAATTTGACAATCTTGTTAGGTTACTATCAATCGCAATTGTGTCTTTAGATATTAAAGTATCTTTTTCAACTGTTTTCTTATCTTGGGTAACAGTTGGATTTTGACCACAATTGCTTAAAGAGAACATCATAATGAATAAAATTATAATGCCTGATATAGATTTGTTAAAATTATTCATTGTCAAATTTTTGAGTTGTTTTTCTTTTTTAAGGGGAAATGAATTATTGGCTTTTAAGATTAAATATTACAATAAAGCCAAATTGTAAATATTGACATACCTTTTTCTTAATATTAAACTTGAAATAAAGTGGCTTCTTTATAGTTTTCTTAAGAAAATATTT
>CAIKXD010000023.1 GCA_903831265.1 uncultured Bacteroidota bacterium | reverse complement strand
TGATTTGAGGGGTAGGGGGGAGTTATTGATTAGAAAATTATTTAGTTGAATCTACTGATTTTGATGACTTAAAAAAAGAGGACCTAAGTCCTCTCTGGAATGCTAAATATTATTTTCGATAGGTACATTTTGATTGGATTAAAGTTCCCTTCTTTCGTTTGCCTGACGAGAATATGTGTTTGATTAAAATAAAAAATGTGAGAAAAAATGCTTTATTTTTTAAAAACTAATGCATCCAAATACTTGAGAATGAAAACTTCAAAGCGCAGAATGTCTGTTTCAGATTTATAAGCTGTTGCTAATGTCTTTCTTTTGAACCAGGTGTAATAGTTTTCATCACGATAACCTATTTCCTGTAAATAAGAATTGCTAAGCATTAAAGTACCATAACTTTTATTCATTAGCGAGTTTATCGTTGCATGGTATGTGGTTTTGCTTATATAGCCCCTAAGCCTATAAGCACCGTTATAGGATTTGGTGATGACTAAAATTAAATCCTCATAAGGAACGAGGATACCGTCTTTGATAATTAATTTTTGATCATTTATTCTGAACATGTTTGAAAAATTTTTATCAGTAGTTACGTTGCTGAAAAAATCATCCTTATCGTAATAATTTCCGTCATTATAGGGGAATTGCATCTTAAAGCTGCTTAGCTTATTGTCAGCACCCTTTACTGTTTTAACCTTGAATTCATCAAATGCATATGTTCCTTTCTCCCTTTCAGGTCTCATATCGTTGTCAATGAGATAGAACAACTCTCCGTTGTTAAAAAAATCAGTCATCTTTTGTTTGTAGTCTTCGGTTTTTGCTTTCTCCAGGATAGCACTAATATGCTTCTCTACTACATCCAAATAATAATCACCTTCTTTTACTGTTTTTTTACTATCATCTAATGAATAGAATTTAGGATAGCCATCATCATTTTTAATTTTATTAATAGTCATCCATTCCGAATGACCACTTATGGAAATATCATCAATAAAATTTGGTTTTTTATTTGGGAGAAAATACATTGCCTTACCCATGTCGTACTTAGTGCCTAATCGAAAGCCGTCACTATCAAACTCAAATTCTTTTTGATTAGTATATTTATTATCATACTTTATGTAATGAGTTGGGTAGTAAGATTGGCTTGGAATGAAAGTTAGCGTGTCTCTAATTTTGAATTTCATCATGCCATCATCCTTGCAAAACAATTCGAAAGAAATTACAGGATTTCCATTAATATCTTTCTCTTTACTTTCCAGCATATGCAGCTTCATAAACATATAGCCTTGGTTGAACGTCATGCCTTCATTTAGAAACTCATTGGCGCCTTTGCCAATGTAATAGTCCTGAGCTTGTGATGCCCATGAAATGAGGCAGAATACGATTGCTACTGTAAGATTTTTCATTTGTTTAAATTTAAAGTGAAGAATGTTAGATATAAAGATAATAATAGTTTAAAAAAATTCCTAAAAGTGTTTTAAAAAAGGAACCCCCGATTAAATAACGCATAACGTATTATGGCTTGCCCTAGGCAGGGCTTTTCGGAGAAAGAACCTGTTGAGTTATTGCTAGTGATTATTTAATGCTTTAATGTTCATATTCGCAGGTCCGCACCGTTTTTGGCAACAGCTGTTGAACCATACCTATCCACTTTTTCATAATTTTTACCAAGTTATACCATAATTTTTACAAATGCAATAAATCTTAAAAATGATGAAATCAACAACTGTGCCCAAATTAAAGGTAGAAAAAGAAAAAGAATTGCCGGTCTGTCGCTGCTGCGGTCAAGGGCGTATGCACATCGTGGCAGTCTTCCACGAGCGTGGCCCGCCTATATGGTTGAGCGAGATTGATCAAAATGCTGTTGCCTGCAAATAAGGATTTGTGGGTAGGGGAGTTTATGCAT
>CAIKXD010000022.1 GCA_903831265.1 uncultured Bacteroidota bacterium | reverse complement strand
GGCCTAACTTAGAAAAATCGATAGCGAATTCTTCAATACCTGTCCATTTATTTATAGCTCCAGCAAAAAGCAGAATTTTATTAGATGAAACTATTGTTTCATTTTTTAAACTGGCAGAAGAAGGGTTTACCCCACCATCCAAATGATATTTGTGCTTTTGAGAAGCCTCTTTAAAATAACCATATGAGAGAAATGCTGTTACATCCGGACCAGCACAACACACATCATCCGCAACGATATTTATCCATTTTAATTGAAATGATGACTGAAGAAATCTGGCAGCTTTTATATGCGAATAAGAATTATTATAAGTTATCACATAATGAAAATCTTTAAACTGGAGCGAACATTTAATGAGGTTCAATGCCAAAGATAAATTTCTTACAAATGGGATGTTTACATATTTATTTTGAAAAACCCTAAATTTTGAAATCTTATTTCTATAATATGGGAGTAATTTCCCTTTTGGAAAGTAAGGCTCAGGTAAATATGACAAGGTTACAACTTCGACATTTGTATCTAGTAGTGCTTCTATAAATGATAGCTGCCATTTGTTTGCAGCTGGACTAATCGCAGTGAATTCATTCTCATCATTTACTTCGACTATTGGACCAATCCAAATAACTTTCTTCATAAATTTTTATATAATCTAGTGCTATGTTGCTAATATCAAAAATGGAAACAGCCTTATTCCTAATTGTGGAAGCCTCAAAGTTAGTTCTCAAACAGTATTCCAGACCCACTAATAAATCGTCAATATCCTTAAATTTTGCCAAATAGCCGGTTTCTTTGTGAATAATTATATCAGCAGGACCCGTTTCATCGAAACACACGACTGGGCATCCGCACATCTGTGCCTCAAGAAACGTTTTGCCAAATGCTTCAGCGATGGAAGGGCTAAAAAAAACATCTGCCAGTGAATACAGTTCTTCCAAAATATCGGATGAAATAAAACCGAAGTGTATTGATTTTTGTTGAATTTCTCCCTCATCAAAACCTTTAGAACCAAAAGTTAAAATTTTTATATTCGAATCCATTCTGTTCAATACATCGATGACATATGAAAAGCCCTTGTATTCTTCTCTAAAATCTCCTGCTCCTAAAACAATAATTTTATCTGTAATTGAAAAATTATACTTTCCCCTTAAGATTGCCTTGTTTCCAATTCTGAACATCGTACTGTCTACTCCACTAAATACAACATCTATTTTTTTTACATTCAAAATTTTGCTTTTCCCGGCTCTGTCCTTTAACCACGAGCTTATGGCAATCCAGCGTATTGGCAATCCAGTCAAAATATTTCTTTTATGCGTTAACGCTTTAAATGATAGGTCGTTGGCGTTAGCACTTGATAAAACAGGACAATTACCGCAGTTTTTTTCAAATCCCAAGCAGTCAAAAGACTGGTGACAACCCCCGGTAAACGCCCACATATCTCGTAATGTCCATACAACAGGCTTGTTCCATTTGGCTATTTCCTTAATGTCAATAAAACCATGATTGGCCCAATGGATATGAATTACATCGGCCCATTTTAAATGCCTATTATTCTTTAATGGCAAGCCATGAAATCCTGAAGAAAATATTTGATCTTTCCTGTTTTTATACTTTTTTACATAACTCCTGTCTACAAAAGTGCTGATTAATCTTCGTATCGAATAGAATACTCCCTGCTTATGATAAGAGGAAACATTCTTCGCATCCAATTCTGATTTTAACAAAAAAACCCTGGAGTCAATGTTATGGTTAAGAAGTGCTTCGTGAGTTAATAAAGTTGCTTTGCCTGCACCGGTAGTTTCCGCTGCAGCAGATAAATGTAGCACTCTCATGTTTTGTAATTAAATTTATAGATCTGGCCTATTATCAGCCAATATAAAAAGCCTACTCCATCATATATTAAAGAATTCCCTGTTAGCCCGTAAATCATATATACGGATATTAAAGAAAGTAATAATTTTTTTATAAATGGCTCATATGCATTAAAGTTTGAGAATATTTTAAATAAATGTTTAAAAATTATTCCAAATAGGACCAAGGTGCTGAATAATCCTATTTGTCGAGCTATTTCAAGATATATATTATGTGCCCCAGCTCCCCAATTACTTTCTCCTTGGACCCCATAGTCATAGACGATAATGTCTCTTCCAGCCGGTACGATAAAAAAATCAGATATC
>CAIKXD010000021.1 GCA_903831265.1 uncultured Bacteroidota bacterium | reverse complement strand
ATATAAATTTTATCATTCGTCAAAATTATTTGGTATTTCCCATCAAATATTATTTTCATTTCGATTCTTAGGGGCCGTCTTACTAACTGCAGATATACTTGTCATTTAAACCCTTGGATTTTCGGCGATAAAGTTCTTTGTGATTTTTAGTTTTAAATTAAAAATCATATACCTTTATTTGTCGTTACTCATATCAGCATTGTCTTTCCTGATTTTTTAAATGTTTTTTACAAAAAATCTTTATACATTTTACAGGATGTTCCACTACCACTTTTTGTCTTCATGTATGCCCTTAACTTAATCCAGAAAATGAGACTAACAACTCATATATGTCATTAACTTAATGCAGAAAAAGAGACTAACAACAACCCATGAGTACGATGCTCTTAAGTAAGAAAAAGACTAACAACTTATATTAGAAAAGAAAAAGTTTGTAGTTTCGGTAAATATCTTGAGCCCCGTTACATTTTCAATATTTTAAAACTAGACCAGTGAGCTATTACGCTTTCTTTAAAGAATGGCTGCTTCCAAGCCTATCTCCTGATTGTTTTTGTTTTAAAACATTTTTCCCACTTAGATATTATTTTAGGACCTTAACTTTCAATCAGGGCTGTTTCCCTTTTGACAATAGACCTTAGCGCCTAATGTCTGTCTATTCAAGTACAATATTTATTTGTATTCGGAGTTTCCTTGGATTCAGTAAAATTTAGAAAACCCCCCTAGTCCATCGAGTCCTCTACCCCAAAAATGATGCTTGAATGCTCTACCTCAATAGATTTCGTGGAAAACCAGCTATTTCCGAATTTGATTAGCCTTTCACCCCTAGTCACAAATCATCCCCGTCTTTTTCAACAGACGTGGGTTCGGTCCTTCAAAATGTGTTACCATTTCTTCAACCTGTTCATGACTAGATCATTCGGTTTCGGGTCTTAATTTTGTAACTTTAAAGGTCTTTTAAAACTTGTTTTCACTACGCATATTTATTCTTTTATGCTTGCTACAAAAATAAACTTGCTGATCCATTATACAAAAGGTACGCTGTCTATTTAATTGTTAATCAAATATTCAACTGCTTGTTAATAAAAAATTTCACGTTCTAAATTTAAACCATATCGTTTCTTTTCACCTTTCCTTCACAGTACTTTTTCACTATCGGTTATATTTTTATATTTAGGCTTTGAGGGTGATCCCCCAATCTTCAAACAAAATTCCACGAGTTTCGTTTTACACATCTTCTAAATTTTACTTTCAATCCTACAGAACTAACATCTACTTTGGTAAAAATTTCATTTTTATTTTAGATTTTTTATAAAAATTTTTAGACCCATTTTCACTTTCGATCGCCACTACTTACAAAATCTCGGTTGATTTTTTTTCCTATAGTTACTAAGATGTTTCAATTCACTATGTCGTTTTTTCCTTTTTTAGTTTAGTTTTCTTTTAAGACACTTAAGAATTAAAGTATATATTATAACTCCTCTTAATTTTCGTAATTTTTATACGTCTTTATATATTATACCAAGGTATCCATTTATTACTTATTATTTTGTT
>CAIKXD010000020.1 GCA_903831265.1 uncultured Bacteroidota bacterium | reverse complement strand
TTAGAGTTCTTGGATAAATACTTCCTTTTCTACAAGCCCCTGTTTTTGCCAAACGGGTTTTCCGGCTTTGTAAATAATAAAAGTGGGAAACTCTTCAATATTCATTTCTTTCACCAAATCTGTTTGCGTTCCTCCGTCAATTTTTACGAGCATAAATTTTGTACCATGCGATTGCTCCAGTTCTTTTAAAACAACTTCCATTTTTTTACAAGGGGGGCACCATTCTGCACCAAAATCTACCAATACTGTTTTATCGGCCGGAATCAGTTTTAGATATTCGGTCATCGTCATTTGAAGCCCTTTTGTTTTCTGCTCTATAGGTTTACCTGCATTGTTCCAGCTTTTTAAGCCCCCATCAAGGTTATATGCTTTATAACCTTTTGCATTCAGCCATTTAACCGCGGCTCCACTTCTGGCACCACTTAGGCAATAGGTATAAACGGGTACATTCTTATCTAGTGATTTTACTCTTTGTTTAAACTGTTCGTCATTGTTCCAATCTGCCTGTAAAGCATTTTTTAGGTGCCCGTTTTCATACTCGCCTGCAGTTCGAACATCCAACAATTGAACTTTTTGCTCGTTAATTCCTTTTTCAAAATCGGACACAGGCAAATTTGTTTTTTGTGCCTCACTGTTACAAGCCATCAATATACTCACAGCTGTAATACAACTGAGGAAAATTATTTTAAAGTTCATATAATTATTTTTTTATCCTTTAAATACAATTACTAGAATGCAAAAATAGCATCCATTTATTTAAATACATTAATAATAGATACAGTTATATGTTAAACAACAAATGCTTTGAAAATTCAAAGCATTTGTTGTCAAAAAGAGTTTATGATTTTAGAAAGCAATACCAATTCCAATTTTTATCGCATTGTTATATCCATTAACTGATTTGTTAGCGTCTACTTTAGATAATCCGTAATCGTATGCTGCCGAAACATTAAACCCTCCTTTAAACTGGTAGGCTGCGCCAGCATTTACACCCATGTCCCAGCGATTGAACTGACTTGTAGCATCAGTTGTATTTTTAAAAACATTAAATCCCAATACCCCCGCAGATGTCTTGAGTTGCGATTGTGTTAAATAAGAAATCTGTGGTCCGGCAAACAATTGTAAACCATCTCCAAGATTGGTTTTTAGCAAAATGGGAATATCAATATAATCTGATTGTAAGGTTGCTTTGGCATTGGCCCCAAGAAATTCCAAACCTTTAATTCCTAAATCACCTCTTAGTTCATACCCTTTCTGTGTATAATACAAACCAGGTTCTACAGAAATTAATTCCGACAAAGGAATACTCGCATAACCGCCCGCAAAAAAACCCGTTCGATTATTAGTTGTAATTCGACCATTAGCAAAGTCCAACAAGTTGTTAAGACTATTAACGGCGTCTCCACGCATACTAGCAGAAGTAAATCCGGCTTTTACACCAAAAGAAATATTGGTTTGTGCAATTGTCGCAAATGAACTAGCGGTAACGATTAAAAGTAAAATTTGTTTTTTCATACATGGGTTGGAACCGGGATTTTCAGCCGTTCACAACCATGAGAAAGATTTTTAAGTCAAAAGATTAATGGAGTGTCGGTAAGATTTTGTTAAAGGGATTATTGCTTTAACCGTAGTGCAGAAAAAGTAAGGTAGTTTGCAAATAGGATGAAAATAAAAAAGGGTTTCAAACTGATAAAGTCTGAAACCCTTTGCTGTTTTGCTCCCCCTGTCTGATTTGAACAGACGACCCTCTGATTAACAGTCAGAT
>CAIKXD010000019.1 GCA_903831265.1 uncultured Bacteroidota bacterium | reverse complement strand
CCAACAGAACCCATTGTAAATCCGTTAATCTCTTTGTCTGGCTGAAAGGCAACACCAGCAAACTCAATTCTTACATATTGCATATTACCGGAGTTATCAAGATCATCGGTGCCACCATGAGCAGCCTTGGTTGAATCCAAACCACCTTCAATAACTCCTGTACCATTGGCAAAGTTATTTACCGCTTTACCAAGTAAAACCACTCCACCCCAGTCACCTGGATTTCTCTGTCCTACTTCAAAATTAGACGTAAACACAATAGGACTATTAACTGTTCCTGATGCCTTAATTTTTGACCCCCTAGAGATAATCAATGTTCCGGCTGTTGACATATCCCCCCTGATTATAACGCCCGGTTCAATAGTTAAAGTTGCATTATTGGTAACGTAAACTTTATTTTTCAATAAAATGACATCACCATTTGACCATTTAGTATCGGTTGTAATATCTGCATCAACAGTTTTGTTAATTGCCGGATAAACAGTTTCTTCAGGATTGAAATTTGCCCAACCAGAAGTCCAGCTGGCAGAGTCAGCAGCACCAAAAGCACCCCTGTAAGTTGTTTCTTCAAAAAAATACTGCGCATAAGAAGCCGAACCCAAGAACAGCGCGCAAATAAAAGTTGTAATTTTTCTTTTCATAGTTTTAATGATTTTTTATTGTTTAATTAACTAATGCGGCAAAGGTATTTTAAACCCATTTCTTAAATCTTATGCTAATGTTAATTTTGCTTTAACAAAAACCCATACAGATGTTAATTGGGTTAATTTCATAAAAAAAGCCTCGAAAAACCGAGGCTCAATATTACATTAAAGTAAATTTTAAGTGTTAAAATTGATAACTGAAACTAAACGATATGGTTCTACCATTATTGGTCTGAACCATTAAATTATCAAAATCTTTATCTAGTTTATTATTATTGTTTAAATCCTGATAAAAAACATTGTCCTGAGCAAGGATATTAGAGACATTGAATTTCATATTAAGATTTTTAAGTACCGTTTTACTAATTTGAAAATCTAACATAGTCACTGGATTTTCAAAAATATCCGGCTCCTGAGTATTACCAACTATAAAAATTCTTCTACCCACTTTATTTAAGGCCAGGTTAACACTAAACTTTTTCTCCAAATCATTATACAAAAGACCACTGTTAATAATATAAGGCGACTGGCCTTGTAATGGTCTTGTGGCAGAAATAGACCCCGGGATTTGACTTACATCAACCACGGATTTTATTAGAGCAAGATTAGAAAAGAAACTCAGATTGTTTACCAGGGTGCTACTAGATTCCTTTATGATAGAATTTAAATTCATGCGAAATTCTAATTCAGCACCATAATTATTAACTAAAGGAACATTTTTATAATACAACTCACGAGGCACATCAGCACGATTTACCTGCTCAATAGCATTTATAAAGCGTTTGTAAAACAAAGATACAGAGAACATCTGTCCAGCTTCTGGAAACCACTCATAACGGAAATCGTAATTATGCACCAATGCCCTAGCCAGCTGAGGGTTACCTCTTACGGTGAAGAAAGTGGTAAAATCAAAGAATCCAAAAGGTGCCAATTCCCTAAACTCAGGTCGGGATAAGGTTTGAGAATAACTCAATCGTAGATTTGCTTTTTCTGTTGCCGAAAAAATAAAGTTTCCGGAAGGCAAAACATCCACTACGGTAGAGTCAACGTAAACCTCTTTACCATCATCTTCATAAGATTTCAAGGTTTGATTGTAGGCTTCCATTCTTGCGCCCCAAATCAATCTAAATTTAGACGAGAATTTATTGTCGAACATTGCAAAGCCAGCATTCAACATGGAGGTGGCATTATAAGTATCATTTAATTTAGTAACCTCCTCTAATTTAAAGCCTCCT
>CAIKXD010000018.1 GCA_903831265.1 uncultured Bacteroidota bacterium | reverse complement strand
TACGCATTAGAAATGCGTAAACGATAAAGAAATTGTAAATCAGATTTTTACAAATCTGATAACATTTTCTAAATCGGGATTAACCCAACTAAATCAAGTAGTTCGATTTTTTAAATCTCCTATTGATTAATTTGGGTTAAATGAGTTTGTTTTTGCTCTCATTTAGCAGCTATTTATCCTAAATTACGCATTAGAAATTTACTCAGTTTTATTTTACATAAAAATTAAGCACTTGCTCCCATTTTGAATTTTTAAATAGGCTGTTACAACTTGATATTGTTTTAAAGTTTGCCTCTACTGTTTTATTTAGCAAAAGGATTTTAAAGTTGCAAACACATGATTTTATATTTAGTATGGATGGATAAAAAATATGCCAATTACATCTGCAAATACGATAAAAAAGTTTTTGCAACAGGTACAGGCGCATAATGATCTAAGGCCCATTTTTTACCATTTAAACCTATTTGTTCTAGGTCTGCAACGCTTAATGATAATAACCTGTCAATACTTGCCTTGGGTTTTAGCAAATCAAAACCGATGTAGTTTTCCCAGTTTACGGGCATCACAGGCAATTGCACTCCATAAATATCAAAATCCAAATGAAAGGTAACACATCCGCAGCCTAACGATTCCCAGAAGCGCCAGCTATCCCATTGGTAAAGGTTGTAAGTGTGTCCTATTTGTAACGACAATGCACTTAAGCTGTTCGAAATTTTGCCGCCTGCCCTGCCGGTAATAAAATAGTTGGCTATACTGTGGTATAATTTATTGTTTTCTTTGTTGTTCCCTAACATAAAAATACCACCAAAAGTGGCGCAACACATGGAGTTTTTAAGTCTTTCGATATATTTGGTATAATGTCTACCGCCCGATTGAATAAAGAAAAGGTCTTGCTTGTTTTTAAAGGTTTTGGTGTTTAATGCACTGTATGAAAAATCAAGCTTTTCGTAAGAATTATCAATTTCAAATGCGGAACCAATTTTTTCTACCACATTTTTTTTAGATAGTTCGCGGATAGAATGCTTGTGTCTGAAATTAACCGCAATTGATTTTTTACGATCGGCAAAGTTTGGGCTGTTTGAGGTAATATCAATAAGTTCATCGGTTAATCCAAAAATCCAAGGATGTTTGCAGTTTTCGGGATATTGAATTCCGCCTGTTTTCTGTTTAAGGATCAAATCAAAAATGCGGCAATCAACATCAAAAGCGGGTGTAAATAAACCATCGCACACATCTAGCATTACTTTGATGCTATTTTTTGCCTGTTTTAATTCATTTAGAGGCAGCTTCATGCCGTAGATCATCCATTGGCAGGGCACCACTATAATATCGCAATCAAATGAATTTACAGTGGGTGTGTGATTAAATAAATATTCTTCATTATCCACACTTGTTCTCCAATAATTGGTATTTGAATAAATAGTAAAGCCTAATTTTTTGAGTCCTTGCGCTAAGGAAATAGATTGAAATTGATAGGCTGGTTTGTTACTTGTACCTAGTTCTAAACAATAAAAATAGACCGTTTTGTTTTTAATCATTATTGGTTATAAATGGATTTTTTAGAATTATTTATTATACATTAAATGAATTGGGTGTATTTGAATTCATTAGAATAATTTGGTATACAAAACTAAAATATATTTTAATACGCTTCTCCTTTTTATGTTAGTAAATAGGACTTGCTTAATAACTCTCAATTTGCCTAATTTAACTGTGTTTGCATTCAGTAAAACTTTTAACCGAAATTATGCAGTTGAAACCTACTCAAATCATTTTCCTTCAATCTCAAGCACCTACTCTCATTTTGAGTAACAAAATAGTGTGCTATGCTTTCAATCTATAATAATAAGTTCACACTTGATATTATTAAAAAACATTTGATCAACGATTAGTATGGTGTAAGCTGGGTTAAAAATAATAAAACCTGAAACCTAGATTCAATAAATATAGTCCTATCTGGGGTTTATTACTATTGAAGTAATTAAAAATAAGAGTGCTTTATATTTTATGGCCTTCTTTAAAAAAACTTGCGTTAGTTGATGTTTTATGAATTTAGAATTTAGAAAAGTATCTCAACATTAGAATGAAATAATTAAAAACATGACATAGCAAAACAGAGTACTTTGTAGCGCTACTATAAATTAATTAAAGATTAAACCTATTCTTGCTTAATAAATTTAAAGTTTTCTGTTTTATTTGTGCCAATTAATTGTAACATATACATGCCATTGGCCCATTGTTCGATATCAATTTTCAATTGATTACTTGTAATCAAATTTTGTTCGAGCATTAAATCACCATTTACACTCCAAACTTTTAAAATGCCCTTTAATTCTTGTTTGTTTGTTGTGCTCAAAAGCACAAAATTGTTTGCAGGATTTGGTGATAAAATAAGCTCAGTTGCACTTGCTATTTCTAATTCACCAACGTAAACAAAGTTGTAAACAGCCGACTGTGCTTGGCAACCATTGCTATCAACCACCAATACATAATAATTACCTGAGGAGATTGGTGTAAACGTAGCATTTGTTTCATTTGGAATCGGAAAGTTATTATTGAACCATTGGTAAGAATTATATCCAACGGTAGTTTGTAGATTATATCCTACCTGAGAAACTATTGGTGTTGTAGCAGCAGGTAAAACTGTTACTGTTATTTGATTTGAAACACTATTTCCACAGCCATTTGTATTTGTAACGTAATATGTGCCGGTACTAGAAACTACAATAGCAGGGGAAGTATCGCCATTACTCCAAAGTCCATTTATATTGCCATTTATAATTACGGTATTTCCAGCACAAATAGTAGTGGCACCAATAGCATTAATGGTTGCAGCAATTGGCAATGAATCTACTGTAACATTTATAGTATTAGAATTTACGCTTCCGCAGCTATTGGTATTTGTAACAAAATAATTACCAGCATTGCTTACAGTAATTGTGGGCGTTGTTAATCCATTACTCCATGTGCCATTTATGTTTCCATTTAACTGAACAGAGTTGCCATTGCAAATACTACTTGGCCCGTTTGCGGCAATTATAGCAGCAGTAGGTTGAGGATTTACAATAATGGTAATATTGTTTGAAGTAACACTTCCACATGCATCAGTATTGGTTACATTATAAACTCCACTAGCATTTACTACTATTGAAGGTGTTGTTGCGCCATTGCTCCATGTTCCACCGTTGTTGCCATTTAGCGTAACATTATTTCCAACGCAAAAAGTTGTTGATCCCACCGCAGTAATTGTTGATGGTACTGGCCCACTGCTTAAAATTACATTAATTGTATTAGAATTAACATTGCCACAATTGTTGGTGTTTGTTACAAAATAATTTCCTGCGGTGTTCACTGTAATAGTTGCTGTAGTAGCGCCATTGCTCCATGATCCACCGTTATTATTTCCTGCTAAAGTAACAGATGAACCTGTGCAAATAGTTGTTGGTCCACTGGCCGAAATAACAGCCGCAGTGGGCAATGGGTTAACAGTAACTGCAATTGTATTTGAATTAACAGTGCCACAATTGTTTGAATTAGTAACAAAATAATTACCACTGGTATTTACATTAATGCTGGGTGTTGTGGCGCCATTGCTCCATGTGCCGCCTACATTGCCAGACAATGTAACCGTATTGCCTGCGCAAAATGTTGTTGCACCGCCTGCTGTAATTGTTGAT
>CAIKXD010000017.1 GCA_903831265.1 uncultured Bacteroidota bacterium | reverse complement strand
ATCAACACAAAGGCGTAAATTAAAAAATTATAAATAATATACTTAAAAATTAGATGGTTTAAGTATATAGACAATCATCATGCGATTAAAAAGTGAATTATATAAAAAAGAACAAGATGACATAATAAATAAAATAATTACCATTTTAGATTTGGAAAATAAGACTGCATATACTCTATATGAATTAGATAATAACAAGGAGATACAAAAACAAATTATGGTATTAATTCCTGAAATACGAAAATGGTTTTCATTTAACGGAATTAAAGCGGTAGGAGACCCGAGTAAAATAAAAAGACCTTGGTTATCTATAATAAAACATTTGATAAAATCAAAATATAACATAAAAAGCAAAGATTTTCAATTTACAGAAAATGGAAAATATATTAGAACACACACTTATAGTTTTACCAAAATATAAGAAGATGTTTTGTCTCATTAGAAAAATGCGACAAAACCGCAGTTATGATTTGTATATTTTATAACTATGTTTCTACTGCGTTTGGTTTAGTTTTGGATGCGGCTAATTCTGCTTCTAATGCAGCTATTTCTGCATCCATGGTAGCGAGCTTATGGTTGCGTTTGGTTTTGGCTGTGGCGATTTCTACCATTAATGCGGTTATTTCGGCGTCCAATTCGGCAGAGCGTTTGGTTTTGGCTTCGGTGGCTGCAGCTATCTCTGCTTCTAATGCGGGTATTTCTGCGTCCAATACAGCGCGGCGTTCAATTTTGGCAGACATCGCGGGGGAAGCGGTAAAGATATGTGAGTACGTCTCACTCTGCTGATCATACGAATTAACCTCGTTGCCCGTCAGCGAGCACTCGTTACACCCTTGTGCGAGCTTGGCGGCGTCCCGCTTGCACGCTTCCACCTCATACTCTGTCAACGTTCGCTTGTAGTAGTTAGACCCGGTAAATTTGGTTTCCATTTTATTTGAATAATTATTGTAATTAAATTACAATATAACTGTTTAAGTTAGTATTGGAAATAAATATTTATTATATTCGTTTAACTACTTAAAATAAAACCTTTAGTAATAGTATAAGGATGGAAAGCGACGTTAATCCACCGACCGACTTTTTCAAAGGAATTAAAATTTCATTGCAAAGTGTCCTGAAACACCCAGATATTAATTTACCCAAAATTACAAATGCTGTTATTAAGTGTAATAAAATTGTTATTCAAGTTCTTATGTTTATGAAACTCTATTTATTAGACCATTACGATAAGCATAATACGCTACCCGTCATAAATGACGAATTTATTAATTCGTGCATGAAGATATTGTGTAATGAAAAAGCAACTGGAAGACCACCCAAAAAGGAAATCAAAGAACTCAAAGATAAACTCACATCATTTTACAATACCGATTTTCAACCACTAATTCAAAATGAAAACTTGGATTATACACATATGAATACCATTTTAGATTATCTTACTATTGATATTCTTACCATGTACGAAAATAACATCAAGTTTCACTATGTAGAATATCTGGAACGATATGTAAATGTGGTTTGGAAAAAGAAATTTATCGTAAGTAAAATAAGAAAAATGAATATCACGCAAAAAGAAAAGGAACACCGGGTAAATAATTTATGCAATCAATTAAGAAAAATCAAAACAGATTTATTAAATGTTGAAAAAATAAACTACAAATCACATACCATGTATCATATTTGGATAAACCAACAAAAACAAATTATTACACCAAATAAATCATCATACAAAAAGAATAATATTGTTTATGATTTGATGTGTAGTCCTTTTGATTATTTTCCGTGTATGATTGTTATGATGAAACAAGTTGAAAAAGAAGAACAAACTATTAGTAATGTATTTCCTATGCGTAGTGAAATAATACCAAAACATATAAGATTAGATACAACTACATTAGTGCATCTTCTTATGACGAAAAAACAAGGAATTAAGAGTGAATATTTGACGAAAGGAAATTTGAAACGAAACGAAGATAAAATATGGGAATTCTTTTTTAGAATTGAACGAAACATGTTTCACAAAAAATATTACGATTTTCATCATATGATAGAAACCGACGGAATTAGTTGCACTTTGTTGCTATTACGAAAAGATTTAATAGGAAAACGGCTACCGATGATGAAAAAAGGATTATCGTGTGAAACGTATATTGACGAACTAACCGATTATACACAATTACAAAATAAGAAAATAGTTGCGATAGACCCGGGTAAATGCGACTTGATTTATTGTGTGGATGCGGATAATAAAGAGGCGAATAAGTTTCGGTATTCACAAGACCAGCGAAGAAAAGAAACCAAGAAAAAGAAGTATTCAAAAATACAACTTGAATTAAAAAAGGAAAAAATACAAGGCAAAACAATAATAGAATGGGAAACTGAATTATCTAAATTAAACCGCAAATCACTTAACATCACAAATTTTAAAGAATATATACAAAAAAAAAATGAAATAAATGGAATGTTATTTAGCTTTTATGAAAAATACATTTTTAGAAAATTACGCTTACAAAGTTATAGAAATACCAAGAAAAGCGAACAAAAAATGTTAAATAATTTCAAACGCATATTTGGAAATGAAAAAGAAGTAGTAATTTGTTTTGGAGATTATGAACAGAAAAAACAAATGAAATATAAAGAAGCAACCAAAGGAAAAGGAATAAGAACCTTATTTAGAAAAGCAGGATTTCAAACTTATTTGGTTGATGAATTTAGAACAAGTTGTATGTGTTCCAAATGTGAAATAGGTATTTGTAAAAAGACGATGGTTAGGGAAAATCCAAAACCATACAGAACTGGAAACATTATCGTCCATGGGCTGATTTGTTGTAAGAACGGATGCGGTTATTGGAATAGAGATGTTAATGGATCTACAAATATTTATAAAATTGCTTATAATGCGATAAATAATAAAGAAAGACCAAATTATTTATCAAGAAGCAAGAATTTATCAGGT
>CAIKXD010000016.1 GCA_903831265.1 uncultured Bacteroidota bacterium | reverse complement strand
CTTTGATAAAAAAAGGGCAATCCGTTTGTTTAAGCGATGGCTTTCTTACAATGCCTATTATTTATCAAGGGAAAAACAGTATAAAAATATTAAACCGCTTATTATTTGTGAGGAGTTGCTGGAATATGAAATTTATGATTATAAGTTTTTTTGTTTTAACGGGCAGCCGGATTTTGTGCAGGTAGATATAGACCGTTTTTCCAATCATAAGCGGGCATTTTTTGATATGGAATGGCAACAACAACCCTTTAGTATCCGATATGCTATTTCTGAAAAAAAAATCCCTCCGCCGTCACAGCTAGCCGAAATGAAAGCCATTGCGGCTCAACTTTCGAAAGGGTTGGTTTTTTCGAGAATCGATTTGTATGTTCATCATGGGCAGGTTTATTTTGGAGAAATAACGTTGATACCCGGGGGTGGTAATGAACCTTTTGTACCCATGGAATATGATCTAATTGTTGGCGATAAATTAAAACTTGATTCGTGCATATCTTAATTTTCTATCAATATTTTGGAACATCTAAAGGTGGCTGGAGTACCCGGATGTACGAAATGCCCAAAAAGTGGATTGAAGCGGGGCATAAGGTAAGTATTGTAACGAGTCCTTATGATAAATCGGATATAAAGGCAAAGGGTTTTATTGACAAACAACTCATCGATGGAATTGAAGTGATTGTTGTGAATTTAAAACAATCAAACAAACATGCTTTGTTGTACAGGGCTTTTACCTTTATTTCTTTTTCTATTGTATCGATCTATTTTGCGTTGACCCGAAAATATGATGTGATCCTTTGCAGTTCGGGTCCTATTACTGTTGGGCTACCCGGGTTGTTTGCAAAATTATTCAGAAGGAAAAAGGGTTTTGTTTTTGAAGTGAGGGATCTGTGGCCCGATGGCGCTGTGCAATTAGGGCTTATAAAAAATAAAAGGATTGTACAACTTGCTTATCATTTTGAAAAACTGTGTTATGATAAAGCTGATCTGGTTGTTACCTGTTCGGAGGGGATGACAGCATCTATTGTGGACAGGTTTCATAAAAAAAATGTGCTAACGATTTCGAATGCCTGCGACAATCTTTTTTTTGAAGAAAGAGATCCAATGTTTGAATTGCCGGTATGGGCTAAGGGGAAAAAGATATTTATTTATACAGGGTCTCTGGGGTTGATGGATGATTGTATCCAGCTATTAAAAGGAATAGCACTTGTAAATATCCCTTCTGCGATTTTTGTATTTATTGGCGAGGGGAAAGAAAGGAAGGCGCTGGAGGATTTTGTAAAAGCGCAAAATATTGAAGGCGTATTTTTTATGGGGTTGATTCCTAAAACGGAAGTAAGGTCGTGGTTGCAACATGCTTACGTGGCTTTTGTGACTTTTGGAAATATTCCGATGTTGCAGACGAGTTCGCCCAATAAAATGTTTGATGCATTTGCAGCGGGAGTACCTATTATACAATCTACGAAAGGATGGATCAGGCAATTGCTGGAGGAAAATAGTTGCGGATTATCGGTGGATCCAGAATCGCCGGCAGCGATGGCAGGAGCGATTAACCAATTAATGAATGATCCTGCGTTGAGAAATAAAATGGCTACGGCTGCCAAACATTTGGCGCTTACTGATTTTGACAGGGCAGTGTTGGCTGAGCGTTATTTGAATGCAATGCTTTTGATAAAGAATTGAGTTAGTTTTTCAGTTTATTTGAAATTTAAATGCCGTTACTAAAAGGGGATATTATAAATACATTTGAGTATTTAATTATAGTATTCTATAGGCAAAGTGACTGATGTGAACTTGAAAATAAAATGTATTTAAATAAGTATATTGAAAGAGTTATAAATTAGTTGAAGAACCCATTTGTTTAAAAGTGATTTCTTCCATGGAATTATAAATGTATTCCTGGTTATAAAAATTAAAAATGAGCCAAATAAAATATTTTAAATATGATCTGCTAGGAATTCTAGGAAAAAATAAGTGGAGGATTGTAATTATATTTTTTTCGAGAATTTTCATTGGAATTTTCTTTTATCG
>CAIKXD010000015.1 GCA_903831265.1 uncultured Bacteroidota bacterium | reverse complement strand
AAGTATAAAAAAAATGAAAATTACAGCATTTAAAGCGGGCAAATACAGCAAAGAATATAACTATAAGAGTTTTATTCCTAGTTTAATTAATAAAAACTGGGAAATAAATGTACCCGAAATAAATCAGTTGCTTGAAAAAGCCAATTTACGCCTAGGAGAGTTAAATGCTTTTGCCATTATATTGCCCGATGTAGACACTTTTATTAAAATGCATATTGTAAAAGAAGCTACCTTATCTAGCAGAATTGAAGGTACACGCACATCTATTGACGAAGCATTAATGGCTGAAAAAGATATTGATCCAGAAATGAAAAATGATTGGCAAGAAGTTCAAAATTACATTGCTGCCATGAATTTCACCATTAAACAATTAAACAAACTGCCACTCAGTTCCAGACTTTTGCGTGAAGCGCATAAATTATTAATGAAAGGTGTAAGAGGTAAAAATAAAATGCCTGGTGAGTTTAGAAAAAGTCAAAATTGGATTGGCGGTGCTACCCTAAAGGATGCCAAATTTATTCCACCTGCGCATACATTTATAGCTGATTTAATTACTGATTTAGAAAAGTTTTTAAATAACGAAGAGCTCCATGTGCCGCATTTAATTAAAATTGGCATTGCCCATTATCAGTTTGAAGCCATACATCCTTTTTTGGATGGTAATGGCCGTATTGGCAGATTGTTAATTACATTATACTTGGTTGAACGCAATATATTAAACAAACCAACCCTATACTTTTCTGATTTTATTGAAAGAAACAGGCAACATTATTACGCCAATTTAAGTGCCGTAAGTAATAAAGGAGAACTCGTTCACTGGTTAAAATTCTTTTTAATTGGTGTGATAGAAACCGCTGAAACAGCTATTGCTACTTTTAATAAGATACTTTTATTAAGAACAAAACTAGAAAGTAAAGCAATTGTAAAGTTGGGTAAAAAAATACCAAAAGCACAACAACTTTTGGCTTACTTATTTAAGCAACCAGTAATTAATGTAAATGATATTATTAAAGTACTGAAAGTAACTAAACCAACCGCCAATGCGTTAATTGCCGACTTTATAAAACTTAAAATCTTAAAAGAGCAAACAGGCTTTAAGCGTAACCGCAGCTTTCATTTTGAAGCATATTTAAAGTTGTTTGGGAAGTAGTATTAAGCGCAGTAAATTTAGTTTTACTGCGCTTTTTTGCTTTAACTATAAAATTTTATAGTTAAAGTAAAGTGCCTAAGTTTAACTATGGGAATATATAGTAAAGGATGAAATTAATCATTATGTTCTTCACTATTAACCAAATATTATTTAAGATGAGCAAAAGCACCAAACATTAACAAAAATTTTTTTTTCCTCGAGGCGCTTTACCAATCGTTCAACCTGTTGCTCACGGCCTTTAAAGAAGACACTCTCTTCTTCGTTGAAAGGCCTAAGGCCTGGATATGGGCAGATGGTTTGGTTCACTAATAAAAATTACTTTGTGGTTAATATTTTAAATGATTAGTTTATGTTGATACTAAAATTTCGATTTCAGTTTTTAAAATTGGCAATTGCATGATAATTATATGCCAAACCTGAACATTTTCAATATCGTTGTAACCATGAGTAAGTCTATTTCTTGCACCAACAATTTTTCTTGCATTTGTAATGGCAATGTTTGGCATTAGCTTAAGTATATTATTTACTGCTTCTCCAATAGTAATAAGGTTTCGTTCAACTGCGTCTTGCAGTAATAAATTCTTTTCATATGCTGTATAAACTTTCTCTGAACCAATGTAATTCTCAATATTATCAATACAAATCAAAATATCTGTCAATAATTTTTTTATATTATTTTCCATAAATAAAATATTTTGTGGCACCAATTTCTTTTAGGAAATAAGGATTCTTTATCGAGCGTTCTGAAACTAAATCCACTTTTCTATGCAACAAATCTTCCAATTCAAATGTCAGGTCCCACAAGTGACCACCCGCTTCAATAGGTTCTAATCCATCTTGAAGATTAATGAGTAAATCAATATCACTTTTTTGATTAAATTTTTCAGTGAGCACAGACCCAAAAAACCAAGCATTTTTTATCTTATGCTTCTCAAAAAGTGAGGTAATGGAAGGCAGAAAATGTTGTATTTCTTTGTTTAGCATGTTTCAAATATATAACAAAATATTCGTTTTTTAAAACCAAGCTTAGCAGATTAAAAGTAAATGGTTGGGTTCATGGGATTAATAATACCTCAACAATATAAATAAAAAGAATACATTTGAAACTTATATAACTCCTTTTAAATGATTGCATTTCCCAAAAGTAAGAAAATGAAACTATTGACAATTTTACTCCTTGTATTTCATTTAACCCCATGTTACACTTATGCACAAGATAATTGGACCGAAAGGGATTGGGCAAATTATGCTAAGGCACAGGCTTATTCTTATGAATTCAATATTAAATCCGTGGATGCTGTTTTTGCTGAAAAAAATAAGACCTTTCGAGACAGTATAGCTGCGTTTGATGTATTTACATCTTTTGTTATTGATGGTCACAAGTATAAGGAAACAGATTGTAAGCCAACGGAATTAGATGGGCTGATTAGGTATTTCTATGCTAACGGACAAATAGCGTCAGAGAAGAGTTTTAAGAATAACAAACCTGATGGAAAAGAAATTTATTATTTACCCACAGGTGAAATTGCCGAGAAAGTAAATTATATAGCAGCTCTTAAGGATACTGCGATCTTTTACTATTCAAATGGCCAAGTGGCTAAAATGAATATTTTTAACTTTAATATGATTGACCAAAGTTTTATGTATTGGTCGACAGGGGAGTTAGCTGAAAAAGACACGTGGGATTGGGAAGGCCAGGAGGATAAGGTAACTGAGTTTAATCCCTCATCGAAATCTGTTGAAATTGTCAATTATTTTGACACATCCAAAAAGGAGCATTTTGACAAAAGCGGAAAGAAAATTAGCCAAGCTGAATTTGAAATGCTTATGAGAAGTGAAAATGCGAAAAGAGTAGTTCTGCCATTAAATAAGCCAGATGCAGACTCATCTGACCAAGAGGTCTTAAATAAATTTCACGCTAAATGGAGAAATGAACGAAATCGTTTCATTAAACAGAATGATGTTTTACAATGCTTAAGGAATTATTCTGGAGATAGTATAGGAAATCAAATATTAAAAAAAAATTCTAACGTTATTCGGCACCCTCAATTTCCTAACGCTCTATATTTGGATACGGTCTGGTATCAAAGCGAAGGAGACATTTTTCGTGTTGCAAAACAGAGTAAAGGTCAATTAAATGGAAGGTTAAGTTATTTTTATCCCGGAAACAAGAAACTTGCTGAAGCTAATTTTAAAGGAGACTTAATAGATGGTTATTTTTTCATTTACTATAATAATGGCAATATACAATTTAAAGAGAAATATTCATTAGGCGAGCAGATTGATACCGCTTTTGCCTATGGCTTAGAGGGTGATTTAACCTATTTTAAGGTTTTTCTAGATTCAGGAAAATATGTACGTACATTTTATTGGGAAGACGCTAAAACCATTCAACGGATTGAAAAGTGTAGTAGGGTATATTATAAGATAGACCGCAGTAGAATGCCTAGACAAGTCTTTCGTGTTCCCGAATTATCCCTCAATTATTTTGATAAAATGGGCGTTGAAATTTCCGAAAAAAAATTCAGGGAACTATACCCAGATGTACTTCCCCAGCGCACTAGATTGAAATTTTAATTCTCTTTTATTGGTTCAAAAAGGAAATCTTTATGAAAATGCACACACTCAGTACACTAAAACTTTTTTTACTTTTTGAAATATGTTTTAATCTCTGCTACGCTCAAAAAAAAGAAAACTACACAGAAAAAGATTGGGTAAATTATGCTAAAGCGCAAGGCAATTCGTATGACTTTACTTTAAGTTCATTGAACAATATAATGGCTGATAAGGAATATGAAAGCTATTTAGACAGCATGGCAAGAGTAGATATTTTTAAGCCTTTAGTTTATAATGGTATTGAAATAAGAAGATCGGATATTAAACCACCTGTATTAACAGGTACAGTAAGCTATTATTTTTTGGATGGAAAATTAGCTTCACAAGCTGAATTTCTAAACGGAGTAGCTAATGGAAAGTGTATTTATTATTATCCAAATGGTAATATCTATACGAAAGAAGTTTATAAAGATGGAGAAGCCAACGCTGCGGATTCCCTTATAAGCTATTATACTAATGGAAACATGGCTTCCTCTGAATTTGAAACAGATACTTCTTCCACGTTGAAGCTTTATTCTTATGAGGGAAAATTGTTGGCTGAATCAATTGGACGAAAATCAGATACAATAACTGTGTCTGAGAAATATTTTGATTTGGAGACAAAAACAGAAAAAACAAGAGTT
>CAIKXD010000014.1 GCA_903831265.1 uncultured Bacteroidota bacterium | reverse complement strand
GTAAAAGATGAGTGTCGGGCATATAAAAATGACTTCCGAGACAAAATTATCGGTGCTTGCACGGCTCTTTACAACTTCAGAATAATCGAAAATAATCCTCAATACGCTGATAATCAATAACATCTAATCTACATAATCTCTAATATTAAATATCCAGTTTATAAGCCATACTTAAATGGCAATGAAAAAATATATGTAAATGAATGTCTTGACTCAACGTGGATTTCTTCAAAAGGAAAGTTCGTTAATGAGTTTGAAAAAAAGTTCAGTGATTACATCGGTGTAAAATATGCAACGGCAGTTAGTAATGGAACAGTTGCATTGCACCTTGCTTTAGTCGCACTTGGGCTCGGTGAGGGTGATGAAGTTATTGTGCCTACATTAACTTATATCGCATCGGTTAATTCAATTGCCTATACTGGAGCAAAACCTGTTTTTGTTGATTCAGAAAAAATAACATGGCAATTGGATCCTTTGGATATAAGGAATAAAATTACTACAAGAACCAAGGCAATCATGGTAGTACACCTTTATGGACATCCTGCTGAGATGGATGAAATAATGCAGATTGCAAGGGAATATTCATTATTCGTAATAGAAGATTGTGCTGAAGCGTTTGGATCAACGTATAATAATAAGCATGTAGGAACTTTTGGAGATATAGCTATATTTAGTTTTTTTGGTAATAAAACTATTACAACCGGTGAAGGAGGTATGGTTGTTACAAATGATGCAACTCTATTTGATAGAGCAGTAAGATTAAAAGGACAAGGATTGGCAATGCATCGGCAATATTGGCATGATATTATTGGTTATAATTACCGTATGACTAATATTTGTGCTGCTATAGGTTTAGCCCAGATTGAAAATGCCGATAAAATCATTGAAAAGAAAATATTGATTGCAAAATGGTATCACGAATTGCTATCTGGGGAACCGGTTGAAGTTCAACAAATGAAATCAAATGTAAAACATACTTATTGGATGGTTTCTATTTTACTTAACTCTAATGAACAAAGAGACCCTATTAGAGCACATCTTGAAAATGCAGGGATTGAAACCAGGCCACTTTTTTATCCAATACATACGATGCCTATGTACTCTGAAAAATACTACAGACACCCGATTGCGGAGGATCTAAGTTTGAGGGGTTTAAATTTACCAAGTTACCCCGAACTTGAATTTAATGATGTGAAGTTTATTTGTGATAAAATCAAAGAGTATTTTTTTAAACAGCTTTAGAATGATTGATAAAATAGTTCAAATTAAAGAAGATAATCAATTTCTTATAAAAGAATTTCTTAAAGCAAATCCAGTAGCTAGGATAAATTTCAGATACTTTGAAAAGAGATCTCTCTCTACTTCTTTACTTAAAAACCACATTGTTACGAATTTATATTACGAGGGATTAGTCTGTATTGGATATGGGCATTTAGATAAAGATCAAGATATTATATGGTTAGGAATTATGGTTTCAGATAAACATCGGCGAATGGGCTTTGGCGATTTTATAATGAATGATTTAATTTCTAATAAAGATGTTGATTCTATTTATTTGTCTGTTGATAAAATAAATTTGTCCGCAATAAAACTATATTTGAAAAAAGGTTTTAAAATGATAGAGGAAAAGTCTGATATATATATAATGAGATATTTTGTAACTATCCAGCCGCCTTCGGCGGCGGAATGATATCGATCACTGCATTGATTGCGTAGAATACAGATTGGCCATTTTTGATAGCAGAATCAATAACGGAACGGATAACAGCAAATTCATGCTGTAAGGACTTGAACTGACCTGATATCTTAGTTTTAACCTTGACCATTCTGAATGCCCTTTCCGAGCC
>CAIKXD010000013.1 GCA_903831265.1 uncultured Bacteroidota bacterium | reverse complement strand
TAAAATATAAAACTAAATTATAATATAAAACGTCTTCACAAAACCAGGTAAAAAAAGCTTTCAATTAAAAATCTGAATCATCTTAAAAAAAGTCCATTTTTAGTTTGGCACGCCTTATAAATTAAGAAAGCTAATTATTTTTACCTTCGTTAAAAAAACACTAATAATAGAACAATTATGAATGCTAGGCATACTATAAAATCGCTAATTAAAATTGTATTTTTAATACTTTTAAACGTACAATTCTATAAAGCTAAAGCCCAAAAATCAGCAGCCGAATACAAAGACTTAGGCATCAAAAATTATAAAGAAAAAGAATATACAAAAGCCATTGAAGCATTTACTAAGACTATAGAAATGGACTCTACTAAAGGCAAAACTGATGCATTGATATACAGAGGCATTGCCCATGATGCCATGAATAATTTTGGTTTAGCGGTTGCCGATTTTAACATGGCCCAATCGATTGATAGTAATGACGTTTTTTTATATGTTGAGCGGGCTAAGACTTTCTACAACATGCGCAATCATGAGCCTGCTATCAAAGATTTTTTAAAGGTAACCGAATTAAATCCAAACAGTAAAGATGCTGAGGAAGCTTGGCGCTTTTTAGGTAAAATTAAACAAGCCGATAAAGATTATAAAACTGCTGTAAACTATTATACCAGAGTTTTGCGCTTTGTAGCCAAAGACTACGAACTAATTTATAAAAGAGGCGAGTGTAAATTCTTTTTAAATGATTATAAAGGTGCTATTAAAGATTTTGATTTGTGTTTAGAAATAAACAAAGAGTATCAATATGCACTTGCCTTGAGGGGCGAATCAAAACTAAAAATTGATGACAAAGAAGGCGCCTGTAAAGATTTGAATATGGCTTATAAACTTGGGGTAAAAGATATTTTAGGTTTAATCAATGAAAATTGCAAGAAGTAGTAAATCATTTCCTAAATTAATTCAACAGCCTTTTCAAGCATTTTACTGTATTTTAAGATTCGTAAATTGTTATTTGAAATAAGCCTAATTCAAGAAAATAAAATTAATTTCGCGCTTATAATAATAGCAATAGCGCCATGAATTTTAAATTTACCCTTAGATTACTTTTAATAACCGCTTTTTCAACCTTTGTATTATCTTTCGCAAAGGCACAAAGTATTACCATTACCCAACCCAACGGAGGTGAAATTTTATATGCTTGCCAACAATACAATGTACAGTGGACACAAACTGGAAGCCCTTCAAACTATTGGAATATAGATTATTCTTTAGATGGTGGTACCATTTGGACCTCAGTTGCTAGTAATTTCTTGTCTACCAATGGCAGTTTTTTATGGACTGTGCCAAATGTGCAATCGAACACCGTATTGATGCGTGTTTTTGACGCACAAAACACTAGTATTGTTGATCAGAGTAACGCCAATTTTACCATTAATATTCCGCTTATACTAACATCACCCAATGGTGGTGAAGTATGGCAGGGAAATACAATTCATACTATTACTTGGAACGCACAAGGAACTTCCAACACCTATAACATTGCCTACTCTGTAAATTCAGGAACAACATGGATAAACATAGTAACCAATTATGCCAACGTTACCGGCAGTTATGCTTGGACTATTCCCGCAATGGCACAAACCACAACATGTATGGTGAGAATACAAGACTATGTTACCAATTGTAAGCAAGATATTTCTAATACAGTTTTTACAATAACACCTCCAACACCAATTGCTACTTCCCCTAATGGTGGTGAAACTTTTCAAGTACAATGTGTAAATCCTATCACGTGGAATGCCAGTACTTTCTTTTCTACCGTAAGATTAGATTACTCTTTAGATAATGGGGTAACTTGGATAAACATTACTACAAGCACTACTAACGATGGATCACAAAACTGGACTATTCCTGCCACAGCAAACAGCACCCAATGCAAAATTAAAATTAGCAACACAGCCGATTTAAATATTTTTGATGTAAGTGATGCCACATTTACTATTGCAACTCCTATT
>CAIKXD010000012.1 GCA_903831265.1 uncultured Bacteroidota bacterium | reverse complement strand
TTGAAGAAAAAAATAAAGAAATTTATGACTCCATCTTATACGCCAAACGATTGCAGGAGGCCATTTTGCCATCTAATAAATTATTAAATAAGTACCTCCCAAATTCTTATGTTTTTTATAAACCTAAGGATATTGTAGCAGGCGATTTTTATTGGATGGATACTTTTGCTAAAGATGATTTAGGTAATTATTTAAAACCAAACGATGTTGATATTAATCCCGCAGATTGTATCATTTTTGCTGTAGCAGACTGCACGGGGCACGGTGTGCCAGGTGCTATGATTAGTATTTTTTGTAGCAATGCCCTCAACAGAGCAATTAAAGAATTTTGTTTGCTCGATCCTGGAAAAATTTTGGATAAAGTAAGAAGTTTAGTGATAGAAACTTTTGAGAAAAGCGACATGGAAGTGCGCGATGGAATGGATATTTCTCTTTGTGTGTTTAATTTTAAAACGCTTTATTTATACTGGGCTGGGGCTAATAATCCACTTTGGTTGGTGCGCAATCAAGAAATGATAGAGTACAAACCTGATAGGCAGCCAATAGGTAAATTTGATAACCCTACCAATTTTAAAACACACAAAATTAAACTCGAAAAAGGCGATAAATTTTATATTTTTTCTGATGGTTTAGCAGATCAGTTTGGTGGAGAAAAAGGAAAGAAATTAAAGACGGGCAAAATGCGCGAATTGATATTAGCGCAGCAAAGCAACAGCATGCAAGTGCAATATGATATCATGGATAAATTCTTTGAAATGTGGAAAGGCTCGTTAGAGCAAGTTGATGATATTTGTGTGATAGGTGTTGCTGTTTAATCGGCCACCACGCCAAACAAATCATAATCTTCGGCTCCTGTAATTTCAATATTTGCAAAATCGCCAACCCTAACAAAATTAGTAGCAGCATCCACTAAGACTTCATTGTCAACTTCGGCAGAGTCAAACTCGGTGCGCCCTACAAAGTAATCTCCTTCTTTTTTATCGAACAACACTTTAAATGTTTTTCCAATTTTTTGTTCATTCAACTCTTTTGAGATGCCTTGTTGAATACTCATGATATTGTCGGCACGTTCTTGTTTTAATTCTGCTGGAACATCATCATTTAAAGCAAAAGCATGGGTATTGTCTTCGTGAGAATAGGTAAATATGCCTAAGCGGTCAAACCTACTGTTTGTAACCCACTCGGCCATTTCATCATGATCTTTTTCTGTTTCTCCTGGATAGCCTGCTATCAAAGTTGTTCTTATTGCAATATGAGGTACTTTATCCCTAATCATATTTACTAAATCGATAGTTTTTTGCTTGGTAGTGCCTCTGCGCATGCTTTTAAGCATGTTGTCAGTAATATGTTGTAAAGGCATGTCAATATAGTTACACACCTTTGGATTGTTTTTCATTACTTCTAATACATCAAGCGGAAAACCACTCGGAAACGCATAATGCAAGCGCAACCATTCAATGCCTTCTACATCTGATAATTGTTCTAATAAATTGGCAAGCTTTCTTTCTTTATATAAATCTAATCCATAATAGGTGCTGTCTTGCGCAATAATCATTAATTCTTTAGTGCCGTTTTTTGCTAATTGCTTGGCTTGGGCAACTAATTGTTCAATAGGAACTGAAACATGTCCACCGCGCATTAAGGGAATAGCACAAAAAGAGCAAGGTCTATCGCAACCTTCAGAAATTTTAAAATAGGCCGAATGATTTGGTGTGGTAAGTAAACGTTCACCCAACAATTCCTGCTTATAATCGGCCTTTAGTGTTTTAAGCATTCGGGGTAATTCTCTTGTGCCAAAATAGGCATCAACATTCGGAATTTCTTTTTCTAAATCTGGTTTGTAGCGTTCGCTTAAACAACCCGTAACATATAATTTATCTATTTGTCCTTTCTTTTTTGCTGCCGAAAATCTTAAAATGGTATCTATACTTTCTTGCTTGGCATTATCAATAAAACCGCAGGTGTTAATGATGACAATGGAAGAATCATTTTCGGTACTTTCGTGCTCTACTTCAATATTGTTGGCGCGCAATTGTCCCATCAATACCTCGCTATCTACAATGTTTTTAGAGCATCCAAGGGTAATTACATTAACCTTGTTCTTTTTAAGGGTTTTGGTTTTCATATCCGCAAAGGTAATGATTAGCTTAAGATTTAAAATTGGAAATTAATTTTATTATTTTTAGGCTCAATCAAATTTATGTCACCAGTAGATGAATATATTGAAAGCCTTGAAAATACGCATCAGCAGCATCTAATTTATCATTTGCATCATTTGATAATGACGTTTTCTGGTGTTTCAACTAAACTACGCTTTAGAATTCCTTTTTATGATGGTAGAAAGTGGATTTGTTACATTAATCCTATTAAGAAAAATGGGGTAGAAGTATGTTTTATAAAGGGTTTTAAATTAACAAACAGAACGCAATTGGAAGCTCGAAAAAGAACAATGATTAAAGGCATTTCGATTTTTGAAATTAACGATGAAACACTTGCCTTGATTGCGGAAGTATTTCAGGAGGCGCTAGAACTCGATAAAAATAGTTGAATTAGTGATATTCGTAACAACCCATATCTGGCTGCCCATCGCGTGCATATTCATCTAAATCTATAGGTACTTGCTGCCCCAATAAAGGCAATCCGGTATTGATGGTTGGTGCAGTAGCTCTTAATCTATAATCCAATAAATTAGGATTAACAAACAATGCTTGGGCACTCGCACCGTCAACAGTAATATTAGCTGGATTTTTAATGATGTTTTTGTAATTATTTATATTGTCAGTATTGGTTGCTGGGTCAATTTTAAGCAAGGTGTTTTCAAACATGTAGTTGAAGGGTTGACCAGGCTTACTATCAATGCTTATTTCATTTTCAATATTGCCATAAAGTATGCAATTTCCAAAATAACAGCTGTCTAAGGGAAATACTTGCCCACTACTGTAATTGTTGATGACCACTGATGGCGATTGACGTTGGGTGCCTGCATTGTAAAAATTAGCTGCGGTGCAATGTCTGAAACTGTATTTTCCTCCCATAGTAATGGCAAGCGTGTTTTCGGCACAATTGGTAATTAAAACATTACTTGCCCTGAGGTTAAAATACTTCGTAAAAATGCCGTAGGCAGTCATATTGGCTATCTTTGTATTGCTAAGATTTAGCAGCGTATTGTCGGGATTTTCACGTCCAAAAATAGTTTCTAGTTGCAACCCAATAAATCCATTTTTAATTTCGGCATAATTAATATTACATGTTGCTCCTTCATTAATCCAAATTCTATCCCATTGGCCTTCAATTTCGCGGTAGTCATAATCTAAGCGAGCACCTTGAAAAACAACTGGAGCGGCCTTGGTGCCCCTTACATTAATACAGCCGTAACGATATACCCAAAGGCCAGAATTTTTTGCAAAATGCACCCTTGTGCCTTCGGCAATGTTTAAACATGCAGCACTATCAACAACTGCATAACCATAAATTACATATGGTTTATCGTTGGTCCAGGTAATATTTTCATTTTCTTTGGCAATAATATTTAATGGCGGCAAACCAGCGATGTAGGTATTGGGTCTAATATAATGTGCATCTTGTCCCCAAGCCACTAAATCAACATCTTGTATGCTTTCATTTGTTTCGAATAATATACTATCAGAAACAATCATAGGTGAATTTACATTCAAAGGATTAACAGTAACTTCTACAAATATGTACAAGCTATCATTAGGCATTATTTCAACATCATTAGTAGCATTACCGGGCACACCATCAATATTTAATTTAAATTGAGAACCGGAACCACCTGCTAACCAAATTCTTTTAATCAGTAACTTTTTTTTGTAAGGATTGTAAATTTTTAATTGCTTGGTGGATGAACCTACCTGAGTAAAAACAGTATCGAACAAAACAGTATCTTCAGAAAAGTTTAGCTTAGAATTTTTATCAGTAATAAAACCTATTTCCTTTTTACAAGAGGCTATAATGATAATAAGCAACAAACTAAGGGCAGCAAATAATCTCAAAACAATATTTTAATTTAATTTTTATTTTAACAAGTTGTAAACGCAATACGGTTGTTTTTATTATTGCTGGCCACGAAATTAGTAAAAATTATGTGAAACTTTTGTTGATTTAAAGAAAGGAAGATTACTGGTTCTAATACCAATAGGTTGGCAGGGACACCAACCTTGGACCAAAAAATATGATTGACTATTTTGAACTGGGCTCAAACTGGGTTTCATTTAATACCAATTGCATTTATTTTTTAAGTAAACCAAAAAATAAATATCCAATGGTTAATGCCTATAGTACCTGAAATTAGTACAATAAGGCTATGCCATAATTGAACTAAATTGAAATGTAATCGATTTCATACAAAATCTACTTCATACAAATACTAGCATAGGCGCAATAGTTGCAAATGTCAAGATTGTTGGTTTGTGTAAATGCAATTTTAGGATCCAATAACTTATTAATTAGCAATACCAGTTGTTGTTCAAAAAGTTCCATCAATTCTTGGCTCTCGTAATCTGTATTAATGCTATAAAGTCCATCACTAATTTTACGCAAACTCAGTATGCCTGCCTCAACAGTTTGTTTTGAAGTAGGATAATTTTTATGATAAAGTAAAGTGTAAAACAACAACTGAAAAGCCTTGTCGTAATCGGCATCTTCAAAAATATCTTCTATAGCTGTTACTTTTAATTTCTTAGGGTCAACACTTCCTGTTTTGTAATCAATAATTCTAATTGTATTGTTGCAATCATCCAATCTATCAATAGTTCCGCGTAGTTTTACGCTTTCGCTGCTCACCTTTAATTCGTGTTCGAACTGCGACTCAGTATGTAATAATTTAATTTTTACGCCACTTTTAATTTCACTTTGCTCCTGCAAAAGAAACTTAGCAATAATTCTCACAGCCGTTTGAACAAATAATAAGTTTTTGCCACTGTTGCTATCTACCCCAGGTTCAATAATTTCAAATGCTGCTCTGGTCATAGTTTCCAGTTCATCAAATGTATATTCAATTTGTTGTAAAGAAATAATTTGATTTTTTAAAGGAGCATAAATATTTTCAAGTACCGCATGTATTACACTACCCACAATATTGGCTCCAATTTCGCTTGCAATTTCATCGGGCTCTCTAATACGCTCAATATATTTAAAGTAAAATTGAAGCGAACAGTTTTTATAACTTGTAAGCGCCGTAGCCGATAATCCTTTATCGCATTGCGCTTTTATGGTTAGATCAACATTTTCGTTATGTTCAAATTGTATTGCTTTCCTTCCAAAATTATTAAGTGCTGGTAATTTAATGATGTTGTTTTTAACGTTTGCCTGTTTGTTTTTTATAGTTAATTCCATCTCAAGCTGCGTTAAAAATCTTGATTTTTCTCCACTTCCAAACTCATCAGTTTCGGTATTGTATATGAGATGAATTTTTTTTGCACCCTGCAGCAACCTGTAAAAATGGTAGGCAAAAACAGCCTCACTGTCTTTATAGGTTGGCAAATGAAAATGAAAACGAATATCGTACGGAACAAAAGAATTTCCCGATACTTTTGAACCTGGCAAAACACCTTCGTTACAACTTGTAATGATAATTTCTTCAAATTGCAACATCCTTGTTTCAAGAATTCCAATAAACTGCATGCCTCCTGTAGCATTGCCAATAAAAGGTAATGTTTTACTATTTAAACTTTGATAAATTAAATTGTATAAGGTTCTCGATTGCCTAATTTTAGTGCTCTCACCTTGATAAAATACTTTATTTATGGCTTGAATAATATCGTTAAAGACATTTACTTGCACCAATAATAATTCTTTTAAAACATCATTTTCACCAATATTGGCAGTCAATTTTTCATTAATTAGAGTAAAGAATTTAGTCATCAAATCAGGTTGCGAAAAATGTTGAATCAAAGATTCAAACAACCAATAAAAGTTTAAGGATTCAGCTTGTGCATTCAAAGCTTCCAAGTCTTTTAAGCTATGATAAATTTTACCTGAAGATAGTAGCTTTTGTTTGCAATTTTTAAGTTCGCTAAAAGCTACTTTTGTATTGTTTTTAAATAAGATAGCAGCATAGGGGTGATTAAATAATTGATGAATTAAATTGGTGCTAAACAAAGGCTGTTTGTCTTTTTCTAGTTGATTGATAAAATCAAACACAATAGCATATAATCCGTTTAGTGGCAAAGAAACAATGGGATAGCCCATTGAAATATTAATATCCTTGTTTGCAATAGCAGGTAATTGGTAAAGTAAAGGACTCAGCAATGCCTCATCGGCAGGTATCAGTGCCGCGTCAATATTATTTTTATTTAGTATTTCTTTAGCAATATTACCTGCCAAACTGGCCTGCATCATACTTTTTGGGGCGCCAATAATATTTACTTCTTTTGCTTCGTTAAGCAAACTGTTATTGCTAAAAAAAATAGAGTTTGAAAAATGCTGCCATTTACTTTTGTAATGCCTTAAAAATTTACCTGCTTCTTGTTGCTCATCTGCCACATAATAATCATCTGCTTCCCAATAAATAGCGCCTTTTTTTGATGATATGATATATTCAACAATCATTTCTTCAGATGTGCTTAATGCATTGAATCCGGCAAAAATTACACAATTACTATCAATGTTTATATCGTTATTAATCAGCATTTGTGCTGCTTTGCGATAAATCATTCCTCTATATCCCAAATTGTTGGAACGCAATTTTTGATTCAACTTTTCATAAAAAAGTGGTAGGTATTTCCAAAATGTAAGATAATGCTGTTGCAGTTTTGTAGGCGCTTGCTCCCCCGGATTCCACTGCTCTATAGCCTTTGCCTCATTAATATAATTAAATAGTTGTTTTGAATCAACCATATACATTTCAATATCATTAAAATCAGAAATTAAGAGGTTCCACCATTTTACAAAGTCATCAAACGCATCTGCCTGATCTTGCAATGTTTCTGTATAGATATCATAGAGGCAACTTGCAGTGTAAATAGGATCTGCCAACTGCATTTTTGTGATGTGCAGTACATAGTCTTCAATAGTATATATTTTAGGAAACCATATCGATTGTTGTGCTTTGCTCGACATGTATTTTTGCAAATAGGCTACCGGTCTTTTGTTCGGTAAAACTAGTATGGGATCATTTCCAAGTTTAATTTGCTCAAGTAAAATATCACCAATGTATTCAATAAAAGTTTGCATTCGATTATAATTGATTCATTATATTTTTGTGAAAAATACACTTTATTTTTTAGCTTTCAATAATACATTTATATTCGTAAAATATATTGATGAATGTTTCCCACTTATTTAAAATACAAACAGCACCAAACTTATTTTAAAATTAATTCGCTACAGCAATTTGAAGAGTTGCGCATCTTGGGTAATTTCTTTAATTTAACTAAACATGATGCAAAAATTTTACCCGATCGTGTTTTTATTGCCGACTTGCTAGAAGACAAAGGCGAGCGCCTTGAATTGATTAATAAACATGAGTTTGAAGATGTTTTAGAATTATGTTATCGATCTAAAATACAAAAAGTGTTTTAATAAAAAAGAAATCCCTATTTCAATTTTTAGGAGTCATAACACCAAGCAATAAATATTTAAATTTTCAAAAAATAGTTTTCTTTTGATAGCTAATCATTTAATGGTTAAGTACTTTATTTTATTGGGTGTTTAGCTCACCTGTTAGCTCATGTAAAAATATATTTTGTTGTTTACGTTTAAAATACCTTTTTTCTTATATTGCACAAAAGTTTCACTAGTTATAAATAGCCTTAATAAATACATAAACCTATGAAAATCCTTGATATTAAAGCCATGCGCGGCCCAAATTTTTGGAGCATTAGACGACACAAATTAATTGTAATGAAAATTGATTTGGAAGATATGGAAGATTTTCCAACCAATAAAATTGATGGTTTTTCGGATAGACTAGAGAAAATGTTTCCAACCATGTATGCCCACGAATGCAGCGAAAATAAGCCTGGTGGTTTTTTTCACCGTGTAAAAGAAGGAACTTGGATGGGGCATGTAATTGAACATTTAGCACTTGAAATTCAAACCCTTGCTGGGATGGATACTGGCTTTGGAAGAACCAGAACAACGGGCCAACATGGGGTTTATAATGTTGTTTTTAGTTATCAAGAAGAAAAAGTAGGGATCTATGCCGCTAAATCTGCAGTGAGAATATGTGAAGCCTTAGCTAAGAGTGAAGACTACAATTTGGCCGAAGATATACAAAGCATGCGCGAAATTCGTGAAGACGAAAGATTGGGGCCAAGCACTGGTTCTATAGTGGAAGAGGCTCAAGCGCGCGGTATTCCTTGGATAAGATTAAATCGCCACAGCTTAGTTCAGTTAGGCTATGGTGTAAATCAAAAAAGAATACAAGCTACTGTGAGCAGCACTACCAGTAATATTGCTGTAGAAATAGCGTGTGATAAAGAAGAAACAAAAAACCTGTTAGAAGCCGCATCAATTCCAATCCCCAGAGGTACAATTATTTATGATGAAGAAGAATTAGAAAGTGCTGTAAAACGCATTGGCTATCCTATTGTATTAAAACCTGTAAATGGCAACCACGGTAGAGGTGCTACCATCAATATTCAAAATTGGGAAAATGCTGTAGAAGCGCTTGCGGTAGCTAAAAAAATTAGTCGTGGCGTTATTTGCGAAAAATTTATTACGGGTTTCGATTTCAGATTGTTGGTCATTAATTATAAATTGGTGGCCGCTGCAAAGCGCACTCCTGCCTGTGTTACTGGTGATGGTAAGTCAACTATTAAACAATTAATTGATACGGTAAACAGTGATCCAAGAAGAGGTTATGGACACGAAAAAGTGCTTACCGCCATTAAGTTGGATGAAATGACATTAAATATCTTAAAAGATCGTAATCTCTCTTTAGAGGATATTCTGCCAAAAGATGAAATACTTTATTTGAAGAAAACCGCCAACCTAAGCACAGGAGGTACATCAACAGATATTACTGATATTGTGCACCCCTACAATGTTTTTATGGCCGAACGTATTGCAAGAATTATTGGCCTTGATATTTGTGGAATAGATATTATGGCTCCTGATTTAAGTTCGCCCATCAAAGAAAATGGCGGTGCTGTTTTAGAAGTAAATGCTGCACCAGGCTTTAGAATGCATATTGCTCCAGCCGAAGGTTTGGCGCGTAATGTGGCAGAGCCGGTGATTGATATGTTATATCCTCCAGGAAGTTCAGCTCGCATTCCTATTATTGCAGTAACGGGTACAAATGGTAAAACTACCACTACACGCTTAATGGCGCACATTGTAAAAACAATGGGTCATAAAGTTGGGTTTACAACCACCGATGGTATTTATGTTCAAAACAGAATGTTAGAGCAAGGAGACTGCACAGGACCTGTAAGTGCAGAGTTTGTATTGAAAGATCCTACCGTTGATTTTGCGGTATTAGAATGTGCTCGTGGCGGTATTTTAAGGGCTGGATTAGGTTTTCATAAGTGTGATATTGCCATTGTTACTAATGTAGCTGCCGATCACTTAGGTTTAAAAGATATCAATACATTAGAAGACATGGCGCGCGTAAAAGCGGTAGTGCCCGAAAGTGTAATGAGTGGCGGTTACGCTATTTTAAATGCCGATGATGACTTGGTGTATAGCATGCGCAAAGGATTAGATTGTAATGTAGCTTTATTTAGTTTGGATGAAAATAATCCTCGAATAATTGAGCATTGTAATAAAGGTGGTTTAGCGGCTATTGTTGAAAATGGTTACGTTACTATTTGTAAAGGTACTTGGCGCATTAGAGTAGATAAAGTTGTTAATATACCGCTAACCTTTAGTGGTAAAGCTATATTTATGATTCAAAATGTTTTACCTACGCTAATTGCTGGCTTTATCAGAAATTTTAAAGTCGAAGATTTAAGAATTGCCCTCGAAACATTTATTCCATCGCCTACACAAACACCAGGTAGAATGAACTTGTTCCAATTTAAAAATTTCCAAGTTATGGTAGATTATGCACATAATACGGCAGGTTTCCAAGCGATTGGTAAGTTCCTCGAAAAAATTGAAGCTAAACCAAAAATTGGTATTATTGCCGGGGTGGGAGATAGAAGAGACGAAGATATTTTTAACCTTGGAAAACAGGCGGCTCACATGTTTGATAAAATTGTAATCCGACAAGACAAAAATTTAAGAGGAAGAACCGAAAAAGAAATTATTGATTTAATGTTGAAAGGCATCTCAGAAATTGATGCAAATAAACTTGATAAAGTATTCTCAACCGAAAGAGAAGCAATTGATCATGTGCTTAAAACAGCTAAGAAAGGATCTTTCATTACAATCTGTAGTGATGTTGTGCCCGATGCTTTAGATCAAATTATGCAATACAAAGAAAGAGAAGATAAGTTTGAGATAACTGCCGAAGATATTAAGGATTTACACAAAGAAAAAATTTGAATTCAAATGAAATCTTAAAGATCGCTTAAATTAAAATAAGGTTGTCATTTTTGGCAACCTTTTTTTTGAGTAATT
>CAIKXD010000011.1 GCA_903831265.1 uncultured Bacteroidota bacterium | reverse complement strand
GATTTTCCTATAAAAATCGGGCAAATAAAGAGTAGGACCAAAATTTGTTTAGAAATTTTAGTTTTCATTTTGCTGTATGTTTTTTAAGCTCTTGCAGTGTGAGATAATACGCCTATAAGTATTAAAACTCACTGATATCAATAACCTTAACTCAAACTTATAGCACTTAAACCAGAATGCAAGTGATTGTCTGCTTTAATTCAAAATTATTTGATAAGGTGTTGAATTTTAGTGCAATAAAATTCTATTAGTTTTTAAATAATGAAGGCTTAACACATGGTTTATTGGTTTTTTGGGTCTTTTTCAAGTTATTAAGTATTTATACCAACTACTAAAATTGAAAAAGGCTATAAAAAGGGTTTTAGACTTAGTGCTGCAAGGGTTGTAGCGCTAATTATTAACGCTTATTTTAGTAAGATTTTTAATTCATTTAGGAACAAATTGTAAAACGACAGGCCATGCTTCTAAATAGGCAATGTTTAAAAAATGTTTAAAAACAAGTATTTGAAACAAATGACATGAAATAAGTGATTGATTTAAAATGTGTAATAAAACATTTTTTGCAAAAAAAATGTCAATAAGAATACAGCAGAATGAGCAACAGTGTTGCTGTAATTTATAGCGATTCAGAAACGATATAAAAAGAAAAATGCAACCCGAGGGGTTGCATTTTCTTAACTAATAAATATACCTAGTAAGAAATTTTAATGAAGATTCGTTTATAGGAGAACGAAAATTCATTTCTTACTTGATACAAAATTCCCTTAAGTCCGCAAAATAGAACTTAAGTATAAGCCTGACTGTGCAAATCAGACTTACGGTTTAACATACGAAGGGACTATTACCATGTTTGTGCCAATTTTTAATCAATTGATATACAGACTTATAGATATGGTGCCAAACTTCGTAATTTCCATTTAAAGAAATAATATTCCATTTATTGGAATGCGAGGTGCTTGACGAAAGCATAATGCTTGAGATTGTTTTATTCTTAGCATTCAAAGATAATCTGTTTCGAAAAAATATAGAAAAATTTTTTATTGAGCGTGATAAATCTAAAGGTATGAGACAAATTTTCAGGCTAAGCCGCTTATGTTTTTATTTTTTCCATTTTCCTGAATTTGGAAATCAATTCTAACTATCGATTGTTATAGTTTATATTTGCAAAGAGAAACCGGTTCTTTTTTGGAATTGGGCTTTTAAAACAAACGCATGGGAAACTTTAAAATTTTTATAGTAGAAGATGATCCGTGGTATGGTGAACTGTTGAAGTATCACCTATCATTGAATGCCGATTTTGAGGTAGAACTTTTTACCAATCCCATGGCCTTCCTAGATCAGCTGCACAGAAAGCCGGATTTAATTACCATCGATTACAACATGCCTGAAATGAATGGTGATATTCTGTTCGACCATATTAAATCGTTTAACAATACCATTCCTGTTATTGTCATTAGTGGTCAAAACGATATCAGCGTTGCATTGAATATAATAAAGCAGGGCGCATCTGAATACATTATTAAAGATGAGCATACCAAAGATGTGTTATGGAATAGTGTGAACAGAATTTTGGAAAATGTTGTACTCAAACAAACTGTCGAAGAATTAAAAGTACAACTAGAAACTAAGTTTGATTTCGAAAAATCGATTATTGGCAACAGTGCTAGTCTTAAGAAATCTTTTCAGCTGATAGAAAAGGCCATCAAATCCAATATCAATGTTTCCATTACTGGCGAGACCGGCACGGGTAAAGAGGTAGTAGCAAAAGCCATTCACTTTAATAGTGCGCGCAGCAAGAAACCTTTTGTTGCAGTGAACATGGCTGCTATACCGCGCGAACTTGTAGAGAGCGAATTGTTTGGTTATGAAAAAGGCGCATTTACAGGAGCCAATTCTCAAAAGAAAGGTAAATTCGAAGAAGCCAATGGAGGCACTATTTTTTTAGATGAAATAGCCGAAGCGGATCTTAATTTTCAATCTAAATTATTGAGGGTTTTACAAGAGCGCGAAATAACAAGGGTAGGAGGTAACGACACCATAAAATTAGATGTTAGAATAATCACAGCAACACACAAGAATATTGCAGACGAAGTGCGTGCTGCCAAATTTAGAGAGGATTTGTATTATCGACTCATGGGTTTACCAATAGATTTGCCGCCTTTAAAACAAAGGGGCAATGATATTCTGATTTTGGCAAAACATTTTGCAGATATGTATGCTTCAGAAAACAGATGTCCTGTTTTTACTTTTTCGCAAGAAGCAAAAGACAAGTTAATGAAACACCATTACCCTGGGAATGTTAGAGAGCTAAAAGCCATTGTCGACTTAGCTTGTGTAATGTCAGATAGTAACGTGGTTAACGAAGTTGATATCAGCCTGCCAAACAATCCAATTCCTGTTGAGCAAATTTTTTCTTCTCAAGAAAAATCTTTGAAAGATTACAATACAGACATTATCACCTTTTACTTAAATAAATACAATCAAAATGTATTAGAGGTTGCCAAAAAATTAAACATTGGCAAGTCAACCATTTATAATTTGATAAATGCAGGTGATATAAAAAAATAAAAAATAAAAAAACTATATATGAAGGTACAACTTTATCAATTTCACGATTCGGAATTATCGCCCTTAAGTAATAAACGGCCCTTAGAAAAAAAGATAGTGCCGAATTTGGTTTTAGTATTTGGTCAAACCACAGCATTACTAAATGAGAATTTACAAAACCAATTAAACCATCAATTTCCAAATGCCATTGTTGCAATATGCTCTACTGCAGGCGAAATATTGGATACCAAGGTCGAGGATTCAGTGGCCATTACGGCCATAGAATTTGAAAAGACACCAATTAAAGCAAATCAAGTTAATATCAAGGATTTTGATAACAGTCGCGAGGCAGGTAAAACCTTAGCGGGTCTGTTCGAAAGCAAAGATTTAAGTTATGTTTTAATTTTATCTGACGGTATGTTGGTAAACGGGAGTGACTTGGTGCTTGGTTTAAATGATGTTTTTGGCAATAAAATTAAAATTACTGGCGGTTTGGCGGGTGATGCAGATAAATTTTTGAATACCAAAGTAGGCTTAAATGCTGCGCCATCGGATGGTAATATTATTGCCATTGGTTTTTATGGAACAGCTTTAACTGTTGGGCATGGCTCTGATGGTGGATGGGATGTATTTGGTCCAGCCAAAATAATTACCAAATCTAACGGCAATATTTTGCACGAGATAAATCATAAAAAT
>CAIKXD010000010.1 GCA_903831265.1 uncultured Bacteroidota bacterium | reverse complement strand
TTGAAGAAAAAATTAACTTTTTACCATCAAAACTAAACATCGGAAAAGCATTGAATATACTTTTATTGGTAATAGCCTCAATTCCTGTTCCATCTGTATTAATCATGTATAACTGAAAATCATAACCTCTTTGCGAATGATGATTTGATGAAAAGATAATTTTTTTTCCAGATGGGTGATAAAAAGGTGCCCAATTTGCTTTGCCTAATTTTGTTATTTGCGTTAAGTCCGATCCATCTACATTGCAGGTGTAAATTTCCATATTGGTTGGTGCAACTAATCCTTGAGATAATAGTTCTTTATACTCACTAATTTCCTCAGCAGTGGTTGGTCTTGAAGCTCTAAAGACTATTTTTTTTCCATCAGGAGAAAAGAAGGCACCCCCATCATAACCTAAGCCGGTAGTAATTTGTTTTAAGTTTTTACCATCTACATCCATGGTCCATAATTCTAAGTCACCAGAACGTGTTGAAGTAAAAACTATTTTGTCGCCATTGGGCGAAACTGTTGCCTCGGCATCATATCCTGCATTATTGGTTATTTGAGAGGTAATTTTGCCATTTAAATCGGCAATATAAATATCAAAACTTTCGTAAACAGCCCAAAGATATTTATTATCCTTGCGCGGTGCTGGCGCCTCTGGACAGTTCTTGCCAGCAGCATGCGTGCTAGCATATAAAATATGTTTTCCATCTTTCAAAAAGTACGAGCAGGTAGTTCTTCCTTCGCCTGTGCTAATTAATGCTGGCTTGTAGGTAGTGTCTTTGGAAGCTTTACTGATATCTAAATTAAATATTTGATCGCAGTTTAAACCCCAATTTTTATTGTTCGATTGAAAAGATAAATGCTGATTGTCAAAACTAAAGTAAGCTTCAGCATTATCGCCACCAAAGGTTAATTGTTGAATATTTTTGAAGTGCTTTTCTGGGTTGTTTTGAGCAAACAATACTTGAGAAGCTAAAAGTAAAATGAAAGTAAACTTGTACATATTTAATTTTTAAAGTGCGCGAATTTGACAAAATTATTCTGCTTCACATAATTTTTTAACTTTGCTTGTAATTAAATTGACATTTATGAAAAGATTTTTACTTCAAATGACACTCTTAGTGAGCCCTTTTTTTTCGAATGCGCAAGGGATTGGTTATCTTGATTTGCCTGTGCCAGGGGAGTTGTGGATAGAATTTAAAGACACTACAGGTGCCAATGTTACTATTTCTCCAAGCGGTACGGGGCAAACATGGAACTTTTTAAACAGTTTTACAGTACATGATACGGTTCAATATTTACCACAAATGATTTCGAGTATTCCTGCAAGCATTAGTAGTCAATTTCCTCAAGCCAATTTGGTAACCCAAGGCGAGGCTGTAGGCGAATACACTTTTGTTAGAACTGACCTTTCAGGTATGTTTATTGATGGTATTCATAGCGATGTGGGTATTGATGTAGCAGGCGATACACTTAACGATATCAATTACGATGTTGATTTATTATATTTACCGATACCTTTTCAATATGGAGATGTGGTGCAAAATACATCATCTTACAATCATGTTTTTCCTGATCCATCTCTTTTGCCTACAGCTCTTGTTAGAGCAACCTATAGTACATTTCAGGACATGGAAACCGAAGGGCAAGGTGATTTAACAACACCGCTAGGCAATTATCCCTCTGTAATTAGAATAAAGGAAATGATTACAAAAACGGTACTCTTTGAAATAGATAGTTTTGCATCTGGAAATTTTTCATTTTTTACCGACTTTACATATCCTACTACTTTTGCCTACAAGTGGCTTAAAAACGGGCCTAATTGCCTTGTAATGACAGCAACTGCAGATGAGTTTAATAATGTTACTGAGGCCAGTTATTTTACATCTTCAGGATTGGTTGGATTGCATACGGTGAAAAATACAAATGAGATTAGTTTACAACCAAATCCATTAACCAGGGGCGCCAATCTTGTGGTTAATTTTAATGAAGCACATGCAACGGCCATTTCAATTTTCGATTTAAGTGGTCGTAATTTGTATCAAACTATGGTAAGTAAAGATGTTTCAAAACTCAATATAAATACCAATATGTTTGAATGTGGCTTGTATTACATGAATGTATTAAATGGCAATGAAACAACTTCAGTAATTAAATTTGCAGTTACTGAGTAAGGTGAAAGTATTTACAGTGTATTATTCATTAATTTTCCTGACTCAACCAATTTATGCAATGCGGGTTGGCACAAGGCATCCTGCATAAATTTTAAATGATTGGCATGATGGCAATCAGTACCAATAAAGTTTACCATCCCTAAGTCTATCAATTTTTCGGCTACCTTCTTAGCGCCAGGCGAATAATGACCGGCTAATGAATTAATATTAATTTGAAATAAAATATCCTTATCCTTAAGCGTTTCGTAACGCTTTGGATTATTGTACCAAAAAGGATAACGCTCAGGATGCGCCAAAATGATATTATATCCGGAGGTTTGCAATTCAAAAATGATGGCATCAATATTATCAGGTTCGTTTAAATAACTTACCTCAATCAACAAATAATTTTTACCAAAGGTGAGTAATTTTTCGGAATGTATTTTATCACTAAAATCAAAATCAAGATAATATTCAGCGGCCGCTTCAATTTCCATTTCAATTTTTTGTTTACTCAACTCAGCACGCAAGGTGGTTAAACCTTGGTTAATTATTTCAGGTGTATTTTTATAATAATCACTCATAATATGTGGCGTAGTGATTATTTTTTTATATCCAAATTCTTTGAAAGCCCTTATTAGTTCAATACTTTCTTCTATGGATTTGGAGCCATCATCAATACCTGGAATCAAGTGAGAGTGCATATCTACTTGAATAAAATTGGCGATATCAATAGGAGGTAATTTCTTCTCTACACCAAATAATTTTCCAAAAAAACTCATTTTATTTAGTTGTTATAAAATGCTTGTCTAAACCAATCCATCGTAATTTTTAATCCATCAACCATTTTAACTTGCGGGTCGTAACCTATATATTTTTTGGCACTCGAAATATCAGCTAAAGAATCTCTAATATCTCCTGGTCTTTCGCTTCTATGAATTGCATCTATTTTTGAGCCAGATACATCTTTTAAAACTTCATATAATTCTTTGATAGAAATTCTATCAGATACAGCAACATTAAAAACCATAGGGTCGCCAGCATTTTTAACAGAAAACAGGGATTTTATGTTAGCCTCTACTGCGTTTTGAACAAAAGTAAAATCTCTGGTTTGACCACCATCGCCATTAATATAAGCAGGTTTATTTGAAAGTAAAGCGTCCATAAATAAAGGAATTGCAGCAGCGTATGGCCCTCCTGGATTTTGGCGAGGACCAAAAATATTAAAATATCTTAACCCTGTGATTTCCATTTGATAGGTTTTGGCAAACACATCGGCATATAATTCATTTAACAATTTTGTTACTGCATATGGCGATAAAGGATTTCCAATTTGCGATTCTACCTTAGGCAATACTTTACTATCGCCATAAACCGATGATGAGCTTGCATATACAAAGCGCTTTACTTTTGCATCGCGCGCTGCAACAAGCATGTTTAAAAAACCATCAACATTTACTTTATTAGTTGCAATAGGGTTTTCAACGCTTCTTGGCACAGAGCCCAATGCTGCTTGATGTAACACATAATCTACACCAGCGCAGGCCTTGTTACAATCGTCAAGCGAACAAATATCACCATTAATAATTTCGAGATTAGAATGATGCTTAAAAGGCTCTAAATTACTGGCATAACCTGTGGCATAATTATCAAGCACCACTATTTTGCCTGCATTGTGATGCAGTAAATATTCTACTAAATTGGAACCAATAAAGCCAGCCCCGCCTGTTACTAAAAAACTTAAATTGCTTATTTGATTTGGATGATAGGCTTTATTGTACATAATGTTTATCTCTTTGAGTATTGTGCAGTGTAATATTCTTTATAGTTTCCTGAAGTAACGTTATTGAGCCATTCTTCGTTAGTTAAATACCATTCTACAGTTTTTTCTAAACCTTCTTCAAACTGTAAACTTGGTTTCCAACCTAGTTCTTTTTGTAACTTGCTTGAGTCGATGGCATATCTTAAATCGTGCCCAGCCCTGTCTTTCACAAACGTAATTAAACTTGCACTCGTGCCTTCTGCTCTATTTAGTTTTTTATCCATTATTTTGCAGAGCAAGTGAATTAAATCAATGTTTTTCCATTCGTTGTTGCCACCAATATTGTATGTTTCTCCAATTTTACCTTCATGAAAAATTAAATCAATTGCGGCAGCATGGTCTTCTACAAACAGCCAATCGCGAACGTTTTCTCCCTTTCCATAAACAGGTACAGGTTTCATTTGCTTGATGTTGTTGATGGCTAAGGGAATTAACTTTTCAGGAAAATGAAATGAACCATAATTGTTGGAACAATTTGAAATCACTGCAGGCAATTTGTAAGTATCAAAATATGCTCTTACAAAATGATCGGAAGAGGCTTTGCTAGCCGAGTAAGGGCTGTGCGGATCGTAAGCAGTTTTTTCAGTAAACAAACCTTCAGCACCTAAACTACCATAAACTTCATCGGTAGAAATATGGTAGAATTTTTTATCAGTAACAGCATTATCAATGTTTGCATTCCACAACTTTTTGGCTGCATTTAAAAGATTTACTGTGCCAATTACATTGGTAATCACAAATTCTAATGGATTACTAATACTTCTGTCCACATGCGATTCGGCTGCCAAGTGAATTACACCATCAAACTGATATTGCTCAAATAGCTCGTTAATGAAAGTTGCTTCTGTAATATCTCCTTTTACAAAAGTATAATTTGAGGCGTTTTCAATTGCAGTTAAATTGGCTAAGTTGCCTGCATAAGTTAGTTTATCCAAATTTACAACATTGTAGTGAGGATATTTTGCAACAATTCTTCTAACCACGTGAGAGCCAATAAAGCCAGCGCCACCCGTAATTAAAATATTTCTCTTTGTAGAATTCATACTATTTTAATTTTAATTCTTTTAAATTTAATTGCCAATTCCAAGCAGTTAGTAACATATTTTCAAGATCTCTTTCTGCTTTCCAACCTAACTCATTATTAGCTAATTGAGTGTCGGCATACACTTTTTCAACATCGCCTGTTCTGCGCGAAGTAATTTCGTAATTGAGTTTTTGTTGGCTCACTTTTTCGAAAGCTTTTATTGTTTCGAGCACTGTAAAACCAAAACCTGTACCTAAATTGAAAACTTCATAATTACTTTTGTTCTTGCCTTCAAGCAAACGTTCTATAGCTACAACATGAGCCTTTGCAATATCAACAACATGAATGTAATCGCGAATACAACTGCCATCTTTTGTATTATAGTCATCTCCAAAAACCAATAATTTTTCTCTTATTCCCACAGCTGTTTGCGTAATCATAGGAACTAAGTTATTAGGTGCACCAATAGGATACTCACCAATTAAAGCGCTATCATGGGCGCCAATGGGATTAAAATATCTTAATGAAATTACATCAAGTGAAGTAGATTTTACCACATCTGATAAAATTTGTTCTGCCATCTGCTTCGTTTGCCCGTAAGGTGATTCAGGCTTTTTCATGGGTGTTTCTTCGGAAACTGGCAAGCTATCTGGCTGCCCATAAACGGTACATGAAGATGAAAAGACGATATTTTTTACCTTAAACTTAATCATAGCATCCAGTACATTCATCAGTGAAAGCATGTTGTTTTGATAATAAAGCAAAGGATTTTCTACAGAATCTCCAACTGCTTTTAAGGCTGCAAAGTGAATGATGGCATCAATGTTTTTTTCTATGGTAAAAAGATTTTCCAAGGCAGTTTTATCGCACAAATCAAATTCATAAAATAAAGGTTTTGTGCCACTAATTTGTTCCACTTGATTAAGAACACCTGACAAAGAGTTTACTAAGCTATCTATTACAATTACCTCAAATCCTTTAGCTTGAAGTTCCACAATTGTATGTGTGCCTATGTACCCTGTGCCGCCTGTTACAAGTATTCTTCTTTTAATCATTCAATGCTTTCTTATTATTCTAATAACGTGCAAATGTAACAATTGAATTGAAATAATTATGTGCTTAAAATCATTACCTCAATTTTTTAATAATTTTAAAAGGAGGCTTGTTGTGCGCAAGTATATGTAAATTGATAATAATCTGTAATTTAGGATATGAACTTGATGTGCCAAGTCGATTAAAAAAAGTTACCTTTGCACGCTTATTTTTAAAATATGACCACCCAACAAGAAATAGAAAGAAGAAGAACCTTTGGTATTATTAGTCATCCAGATGCGGGTAAAACTACGCTTACAGAGAAATTGCTGTTGTTTGGAGGCGCTATACAGAGTGCAGGAGCAGTAAAAAGCAACAAAATTAAAAAGCATGCTACTTCCGATTTTATGGAAATAGAAAAGCAAAGAGGTATCTCTGTTGCAACGTCAGTAATGGGTTTTGAATACAAAGGAAAAAAGGTAAATTTGTTAGATACACCTGGCCATGAAGACTTTGCCGAAGACACCTACAGAACGCTAACAGCTGTAGATAGCGTAATTATGGTGATTGATTGTGTAAAAGGTGTAGAACCACAAACACGCAAGTTGCTTGAAGTTTGCCGTATGCGTAATACGCCTGTAATTGTTTTTATTAATAAATTAGATAGAGAAGGAAGAGACCCTTTTGATTTGCTAGATGAAATTGAGAAAGAGTTGAAAATAAAGGTACGACCTCTTTCTTGGCCAATTGGTATGGGAAAGCAGTTTAAAGGTGTGTATAGTTTATTCGAAAAAAGTTTAATTTTATTTGATGCTGGCAATAAGCAAAAAGTTGAATCTTCAGTAAAAATAGATGACGTAAACTCTCCAGAAATAGCCGTTAATGTTGGTGAGCGATTTGCCGAAAAGTTGAGAGAAGAGGTGGAAATTATTGAATCTGTTTATCCAACATTTGATGCTAACGAATATTTAAAAGGTAATATTTCGCCTGTGTTTTTTGGGAGTGCTGTAAATAATTTTGGCGTGCGCGAATTGTTAGATTGTTTTGTACAAATAGCACCAGTGCCCCAACCTAGGAATACCGATTTGAATGAAATTAAACCGGAAGATAAAAACTTTACTGGTTTTGTGTTTAAAATACATGCCAACATCGACCCTAAACATCGCGATAGAATAGCTTTTTTACGTGTTTGTTCAGGTGTGTTCGAAAGAAACAAAAATTACTTTCACGTGCGTGAAGGCCGTCAATTGCGCTTTAGCAATCCAACAGCTTTTATGGCTGCCGAAAAAAATGTAATTGATGAAGCTTTTCCTGGCGATATAATTGGTTTGTACGATACCGGTGTTTTTAAAATAGGAGATACGTTAACCGAAGGCACCAAAGAATCATTTAAAGGCATTCCAAGTTTTTCGCCCGAAATTTTTAGGTATGTAAACAATACCGACCCTATGAAAACCAAACAGCTCAACAAAGGTTTGGAGCAGTTAACAGATGAAGGAGTTGCGCAATTGTTTACAAAAACATTAAACAACAGAAAAATATTGGGAACAGTTGGTGCACTTCAGTTCGAAGTAATTCAGCATCGATTAAAAAGTGAGTACAGTGCCAGCTGTAATTTTGAGCCTATTAATTTGTACAAGGCTTGTTGGATAAGCTCAACGGATAAGAAAAAATTAGACGCTTTTATCCTCGAAAAATCTCACCATATGGCAGTTGATAAAGACCATAAACCTGTTTTTTTAGCAGAATCAGCTTGGTCATTACAAATGGCACAAGAAAAAAATCCTGAAATTGAATTCCATTTTAAATCAGAATTTTAATTAACCCATCATCAATAAAAATTAATCATCACCTCAGATAAAGTAAAATTAATGATTCCAAAAGTAATATTAAGTTCAGGTAAAGACCAATCACCACGCAGATTTCATCCTTGGATATTTTCTGGCGCTATCAAAAAAATAAAAGGCGAAGTAGCCGAAGGTATGATTGTAGAAGTAGTTAGCAATCACGATGAGCCACTCGGTATTGGTCATTATGCCAATGGAAGTATTGCGGTGAGGATTTTTAGTTTTCAGTCGCAAGAAATAGATCAAGCATTTTGGAACACGCGTATTCAAAAAGCCTATCAATTTAGAAAAGATGCAGGCTTAATTAATAACGAAGCAACAAATACCTACAGACTAATTCATGCCGAAGGCGATGGTTTGCCTGGATTAATAGTTGATATTTATGCCGATACAGCCGTAATTCAGTCGCACAGCACAGGCATGCATTTAATAAAAAACGAATTAGTAGCAGCCCTTAAAGAAGTTTATGGAAATACCTTAAAAGCCATCTACGACAAGAGTGCCGACACCATGCCATCAATTCCTGGAGTAGAAATTACCAATAAAATTTTATGGGGAACTCCCGAAAGTGAATATGTGTTGGAGCACGGATTAAAATTTAAAATTGATTGGGAGCAAGGCCAAAAGACAGGCTTTTTTATTGATCAACGTGAGAATAGAAAACTCTTGCAAAAATATAGTGAAGGCAAAAAAGTATTGAACACCTTTTGTTATAGTGGTGGATTTTCGGTTTATGCTTTAGCTGCAGGTGCGCAATTGGTGCACTCGGTAGACAGTTCTAAAAAAGCGATTGTTTTAACTGATGAAAATGTAAAATTAAATTTTGGTGAAACAGATAAACATCAGTCTTTTGCTGTTGATACCTTTAACTTTTTGGAGCATGCCGAAGAAAAGTATGATGTAATTATACTTGATCCGCCCGCATTTGCCAAGCATCATAATGTTAAGCACAATGCAGTGCAAGGTTATAAAAGATTAAATGCCGAAGCCATCAGAAGAATTAATCCAGGAGGAGTAATCTTTACTTTTTCTTGCTCACAAGCAGTAGATAAATATTTGTTTCACAACACAATTATGTCGGCTGCCATACAAGCAGGTAGAGAAGTACGTATTTTAGAATACATGTCGCAACCCATTGACCATGCGCCAAGTATTTTTCATCCAGAAGGTGAATATCTAAAAGGTATTGTTATAAAAGTATACTAGTAAAACATACAAAGGTTTGTTTAAAGATCCAGCCTATAAACACATTTGGAGTATTTCGTATCCCATCATTTTAGGTGGTGTGGCGCAAACCATAATTAATATCACCGACTCTGCATTTTTAGGTCGTATTAGCGAAGTAGCATTGGGAGCAAGTGCCATTGCAGGTTTGTTGTATGTTACTTTTATGATGTTGGGTTATGGTTTTGGTGTAGGCGTGCAAATTATTATTGCCCGTTTAAATGGCGAAAAAAAATATCACGAAATGGGCAATGTGCTTGATCATTCCCTGTATTTTTTATTAAGCTTATCTGTAATTTTATTTGGATTTATATATTGGGGAGGCCCTCTTATATTAAAGCATTTTGTGCAGTCGCAAGGCATATTAGAGGCTAGTATCAGCTTTATTCAAATACGTAGTTTTGCTATTTTTTTTAG
>CAIKXD010000009.1 GCA_903831265.1 uncultured Bacteroidota bacterium | reverse complement strand
ATAATAATTCAACAAGCTGCTTAGTCATAAATTTTTTATTGTTAGGCCCTCCAAACTGATCCACTATACCATCAGAATAAAGATAAATTTGATCACCTTCTGCTATGTCAAATTCATTTAAAGCAAATTCAACATTTTCGGAAACATTGCCGCTAATACCATAAGAAGAACAACTTATTTTTTGGATATTATTTTTAGTAGCGATAATAAGTGGTCGACCTGCGCCAGAAAATTGTAATTTTTTTTCATTTTTATAATAGGTGCAAATCGCTAGCTCCAAACCATCTTCAATAGTGATGTTAGAAAATTCATTTCTAAATGCTTTTCTTAACTCACCAACCATGGAGTGCAAAATTAAATTTGGTGTAATAATTTTTTTAGTATCAATTATATTATGAATAATAGTTGCACTAATCATGCACATCATGGCTCCAGGAACACCGTGTCCGGTGCAATCTCCACAAATAAGAATGATTTCATTTCCAACATCTTTTATTAAATAAAAATCTCCTCCTATGGACTCCTTTGGACGAAAAATAACAAAGTTTTCTTTAAATAAAGAATTAATAACTTCTGTTTTGGGCAAAATAGCTTGTTGTATATTTTTTGCATAACGCAAACTAGCAGAAAAATCGCTATTTAATTCTTTAAGCGATGACTGTTCTTCTGTTAAAGTTTTAAAAACTTTTTTACTATCCTTATATTTTGAACTTAATTTTACACACAACCTTAGTTTTGCTTTAATCAAAGGAGGATCAACCGGCTTTGCTAAAAAATCAATAGCTCCAGAATCTATTCCATGTATAACTTTTTCTTTATCGGAACCCAAAGCCGACAGAAAAAGTATAGGAATATTTCTGGTAAAATCATTTTTACCAAGCATGTTTGCAACTTCAAAGCCATCCATTTCGGGCATTTGAACATCAAGTATAATACAATCATACTGAATTTTAGAGGCCATTTCTAAAGCTAAAGCGCCCGAAGTAGCTTTATGTATTACATATCCTTCAAATTTTAAGACAGCGTTTAAAGAAAAAATATTATCCTCAAGATCATCTACAATTAAAATAGTTGGCAGGTTATTTTGTAAAACATCACCACTTTTTATGTGAGATATATAATCTGTAATAGAATAATTTGCAGCTTCTAAAAGAATAGCCGAAATTTCAGAAATATCTGCTATTGCATGGGGGCTAAACAAATTTATAGCAGACATTGGCATGGTTGCAACTTTAGCCGATTCGGGAGATTGTACAATACTTAATCCTCCATTATCATGAATTTTTTTTAAGCCAACGGCACCATCAGAATTTGCGCCAGAAAGTAAAATACCAACACAGCAATTACCATACACTTTTGAAAAGCTTTCAAATGCAATGTCAATACTGGGTCTCGAGTAATTCACTTTTTCAGAATAATCTAACGAACATATCCCTTCATCATCAACAAGCAAATGATAATCGCCTGGAGCAATATAAATATGCGCTGGTTTAAGTTGCATTTTATCTTGTATTTCCATCACCGAAATTTGTGCATTCCTACTTAAAACAACCTCTAGATGCTGCTCCACAGTGTTTTTTCGATGAAGCACAACAATGATTGCAAATGGATAATCTGCAGGAATAAATGGAAAGATATTCATTATAACTTCGATGCTTCCCGCTGAACCACCAAATATGATTACTCCTTCTTTTTCCATATTTTCCATTTGGCATTTACAACTTGCATCTTGCTATCAATTGGCGAAAACAACAATGTTTCTTTTGAACCTATTGCTAAAATGCCATTTTCGGTGAGGCTATTATAAAACATTTGCAACACTTTATCTTGCAACGATTTATTAAAATAAATCAATACATTTCTGCATATAATTAAATCAAAATGGTTAAATGCACTGTCTGAAACTAAATTGTGTGTACTAAAAATAATTTTAGATTTTAAATCTTCATTCATCAATATTTCTCCGTTAGATACAGTGTAATAATCTGCTAATTTTCCCGTTCCTTCGCTTTCTCTATAGTTAAATTCGGTTTCTTTAAACGACTCTATGCTATACTTAGCCGATTTTGCAATATCTAAAACCGTTTGATTAATATCGGTTGCGTAAATGATACTTTTATGCAATAAATCATGTTCTTTTAGTAAAATAGCCATTGAATAAACCTCTTCGCCAGTTGAACAGCCTGCATGCCAAATTTTAATTACAGGTAGCTTATTAAGTTGAGGTACTAGATCACTTCTGATAGCCGCAAAAAAACATGGATCTCTAAATACTTCAGTTACATTAACAGTAATTTCTTCAATTAAATTATTAACCATTGAAGAGTCATTCATTAAATCTTGCAATAATTGAGCAAAATCTGAAATTTTATTTATGTCAATATATCGTTGAAATCTTCTTTTGATTGATGGCATTGAATAGTCAGAAAAATCATAGCCACTGTAGTCGTTAATAACCATGATAAGTTCATTTACTTCACTTGCTCCAATTTGAAAAGTAGCTATTTCTGTCATTATTTGCTAATTAATGTATTTATTTTATTAACTAATTCATCAATATCAATGGGTTTAGTGCAGTAATCATCAGCACCAGCATCAATACAACGTTCCTTGTCGCCTTTCATTGCTAATGCTGTTAATGCAATTACTTTATTATTTTTTAATTGCTCATCTTTTCTTAATATACCTAGAGTTTCAAAACCATCCATCACAGGCATCATCATATCCAATAATACAACATCAACTGTTATTTGTTGTAGTTTTTCAAGACACTCTTTTCCATCTGAAGCAATTTCCACCATAATCTTTTTTGCTTTTAGATAGGCTTTTAACGCAAAAATATTGCGGTCATCGTCATCTACCAATAGAACTTTTATTTGCTCGGTCATAATTATTTATTTTTGTCACTATTTAAAATCCAAATTTTCATTAAAGATATAAGTAAGTCAGTATCAATAGGCTTTGAGGCATAATCTGATGCGCCACTTTTTATACATTTTTCTCTTTCATCCGCCTGAGTTCTTGCCGTTAATGATATAATGGGGATATTTTTTCCGTTTTCTAATTTACGAATTTGCTTTGTTGCCTCGTAACCATCCATTTCCGGCATCATTACATCCATTAAAATTAATGCTATGTCATTATTATTTTTCCAAACTTCAATTGCCTCTTTACCATTTGTGGCGTGTATTACAACTGCTTTTTGAGCTTCTAAAACTTTACCAATTGAAAACCTATTTTCCACATCATCATCTACCAATAAAATTTTCTTTTGCTCTAAGGCTTTTGCCGAAATGATAGCCGGACGTATTTTTACTGATGCATCTTTTTTAGCTGTGTAATGCAAAAAAAGTGACATTTCATCAATAATATTGGAATAGTTTTTTACTATTTTTAAAATAAAAAATTGGTTGTATTCTTTAATTCTTTTGATATCTAAGGAAGATAAGTAAGTATTACTTAATACAATTACCGGCATTAATTTATTTGGTAAAACTTTTTTTAATTTTTCTAATAAATTTGAAACTTTAGCCTTTCTTGTATCTACATCAATAATAATTGCATCAAAACCATTTTCACCTATTGAAAGGTCTATTTCAATATCAGGATCAAAAGTTATAATTTCAATTTGACGTTCTTTTAAAAATTCCGTCATTGCTAATGCGTGTTCTGCTTTATCAGAAAACAAGGCTATTTTTCCGTTTTCTTTTGAGGCAATTTCTTCAATTGAACGAAACACATTTTGTAAATTATCGGCCGAAACAGGTTTGTTTGTAAAATTTATTGCTCCAGATTCCTTGGTAGTTTTTGAATCTATATCTTGAGAAGAAACAATATGAACCGGAATATGCTTTGTTTCTGCAGTATCTTTCAATTCTTTTAATACTTCCCACCCGCTTTTTTTAGGTAAATGTAAATCTAAAATAATGCCTATTGGCATATACTTTTTAGCCAATTCAAGAGCCTCTTCTCCATTAAGAGCAACTATTACTTTGTATCCTCTACCTTTAGCTGAACTTTGTATTATTTTCACAAAGTAAATATCGTCTTCAACTATTAAAATTGTCTTATCCTTTTTCTCTATTAAATTTCTGTCATCATCTACTAAGATAGAAATTTCAGATTCTGTATCGGGTATTAAATCGGGAACTATTGTCTTATTTAGAGTGGAGGTGTTTTTTTTGTTTTGTGTTCTTAAGTTTTCGGGCGTATAGTTTGCGGGTATAATAATTGTAAAATTACTGCCAACCCCTACTTCACTTTCTAAAGTAATTTCGCCTCCTAACAAATGTGCAATTTCTTTACTAATAGATAGACCTAAACCAGTTCCACCATATTTACGTTT
>CAIKXD010000008.1 GCA_903831265.1 uncultured Bacteroidota bacterium | reverse complement strand
GGTATTATACCGATGTGAAATAAGTAATGGCCCAAATTTGTTTCACGGCATTTGTCCCAAACTTTTTTCCGATCGGCATTTACCAATGTAAGATTTTAAATTATTGGCATAATTTATAAATCACATTGGTATAATTAGCGTTAGTAAAGCCAATATTTTGTAGTAAAAATGGCACTATAAGTTGATTAACAAAATTGCATGATGAAAATTATACAAGAGCCCAATGATTAAACCGTATTTATTGCTAATTTTGTGACCCAAAAATTAAACAACATGAGCGTTCAGCAAAAATTTTTGGGAGAAGGGTTTACCTTTGATGATGTACTTTTAGTTCCCGCCTACAGTGAAGTATTACCCCGTGAAACAGATATTACAGGTAAATTTTCGAGAAATATTACGCTTAAAAGTCCAATTGTTTCTGCAGCAATGGACACCGTTACCGAGCACGAATTGGCTATTGCAATTGCTCAAGAAGGTGGCATTGGCGTGTTGCACAAAAACATGAGTATTGAAGCGCAAGCTGAGCAGGTAAAAAAGGTAAAGCGTTCGGAAAGTGGTATGATTCTAGATCCTGTGACCATGAGTGTGAATGATAAAGTAAGTCATGCATTGCACATCATGAAAGAAAATAAAATTGGTGGTATTCCGGTTGTTGACGATAAAATGCAATTATTGGGTATTGTTACTAATCGTGATTTACGTTTCGAAAAAAACATGAAACGCCCGATTAAAGAGGTAATGACAAAGAAAGTGGTTACTACAAAAAATGGGCGTGATTTAAAAACTGCAGAAGATATTTTACAACAATATAAAATTGAAAAATTACCTGTAGTAGATAAAAACAACAAACTCATTGGCTTAATTACTTATAAAGATATTATCAAGTCGCGTATTAGACCCAATGCCTGTAAGGATAATCTAGGTCGTTTGCGTGTGGCTGCTGCGGTTGGCGTTACCGCCGATGTAGAACAAAGAATTGAAGCGCTTGCAAAAGCAGGTGTTGATGCTGTGATTATAGATACAGCGCATGGTCATTCAAAAGGGGTTATTGACACCTTAAAACGTATGAAAAAATTATTTCCGGCAATTGATATTATTGTTGGAAATGTGGCAACGGCAGATGCTGCCAAAGCTTTGGTAAAGGCTGGTGCCGATGCTGTTAAAGTAGGAATTGGTCCAGGCTCAATTTGCACCACACGTATTATTGCAGGTGTTGGTGTTCCTCAATTATCTGCTATTTACGAATGTGCCGATGCCATTAAAAACTCTGGTGTTCCTGTAATTGCCGATGGAGGCATTCGATTTACGGGCGATATTGTAAAAGCCATTGCTGCAGGAGCAGGCTGTGTAATGGTAGGTTCTTTATTTGCCGGTGTTGCCGAATCACCTGGTGAAACCATTATTTTTGAAGGAAGAAAATTTAAATCGTACCGAGGTATGGGTTCAATTGAGGCTATGCAAAGTGGCTCAAAAGACCGTTATTTTCAGGATGCAGAAGATGATATTAAAAAGTTAGTACCCGAAGGGATTTCAGGAAGAGTACCTTATAAAGGAACATTGGCTGAAGTGGTATACCAAATGGTTGGCGGTTTGCGTGCAGGCATGGGTTATTGCGGAGCTGCAACTATTGACGATTTACAAAAAGCAAAATTCATACGAATTACCTCAGCAGGCGTGCGCGAAAATCATCCGCATGATGTAATTATTACGCGAGAAGCACCAAATTATTCGCGCTAAGCAAAAGCAATTAAATCATTAGTTTATGAATCGTATCAATCAATTATTTGAAATTAAATATCCTATTATTCAAGGGGGTATGATATGGTGTAGCGGCTGGGAATTAGCCTCTGCTGTGAGCAATGCAGGTGGTTTGGGGCTAATTGGCAGTGGTAGCATGTACCCCGATGTGCTTAGATTGCAAATACAAAATTGTAAAAAAGCAACTGATAAACCTTTTGGAGTAAATGTACCCTTGTTGTATCCCAATATTGAGGAGCATATTAAAATTATAATTGAAGAAAAAGTGCCCATTGTATTTACCAGTGCTGGCAATCCTAAAACATGGACCAACATTTTAAAGGCCGAAGGCATTAAAGTTGTGCATGTAGTGAGTAATGTAAAATTTGCATTAAAAAGTGCCGAAGCAGGAGTAGATGCTATTGTTGCAGAAGGCTTTGAAGCAGGTGGACACAACGGACGAGAAGAAACTACGACTTTGTGTTTAATTCCAATGGTGCGCAAAGCTATTGATATACCTTTGATTGCGGCAGGTGGTATTGGCACTGGAAGTGCTATGGCTGCTATGTTTTGTTTAGGTGCCGAAGGAGTGCAAGTAGGAAGTAGATTTGTGGCAACCCATGAATCATCGGCACATAAAAATTTTAAAGAAAGAGTGGTGAACACCCCTGAAGGGGACACACAATTAACGTTGAAAGAACTTACACCTGTGCGTTTAATAAAAAACGAATTTTATGCGCAATTAGAAGCCGCATATAAAGCCGGTGCAAGCAAAGAAGAGTTGACCGAATTACTAGGCCGAGGGCGTGCTAAAAAAGGCATGTTTGAAGGCGATATGCAAGAAGGGGAATTAGAAATAGGACAAGTAAGTGGATTGATTAAAGAAATTGTGCCCGCTGCACAAGTGGTGGAGGAAATGATGAAGGAGTTTAATGCTGTGGTGGGGAAAATTTCGGTTTATAAATTTTAACCTAAATTCCGCAATAGGGACAGGAGCAAGCTACCATAGTAGCGCGGATGGCCCAGCCCTGAGCGAAGCGAAGGGATTGCCCAAAATAAATAGCACGTTAACGAATGAGCTGTTTAGCTAATTTTTGAAAGCTTACAATACCATTTCAGGGATATCGCCATCGATAATTAATTTGCCTTCGGTGGCATTTTTAATTTGCTCCACACTGATTCCTGGAGCGCGCTCTAGCAGCCTAAAACCACCTTGTGGTAACACATCTAACACAGCCAATTCTGTTACAATTTTTTTTACACATTTAATGCCTGTTAAGGGCAAAGTACAGTTAGGTAATAATTTTGATTCGCCAGCTTTATTTACATGCTGCATGGCTACAATTATATTGTCGGCACTGGCCACTAAATCCATGGCACCACCCATTCCTTTAACCATTTTGCCTGGAATTTTCCAATTGGCGATATCGCCATTTTCAGAAACTTCCATAGCACCTAAAATGGTAAGATTTACCTTTCGAGCTCTGATCATTCCAAAGCTTAAAGCCGAATCGAAAAATACTGAACCGGGCAATGTTGTAATAGTTTGTTTGCCTGCATTAATTAAATCGGCATCTTCTTGGCCATCAAATGGAAATGGACCCATGCCCAAAAGACCGTTCTCACTTTGTAAAACAACGTTTATACCTTCGGGAATATAATTGGCAACCAAGGTTGGAATACCGATTCCTAAGTTAACATAAAAGCCATCTCTTACTTCTCTGGCAATTCTTTTTGCGATTCCGTTTTTATCTAGCATACTTTTTTAATTAGCTGATTAGCTAATTGATTGATTAGCTAATTGATTTTTTTTATTTAAATATTTGAAATTACTTGCAGTAATTTCTGTTTCCTTTTTCAGTTATAAATTTAAGCATTTTCAATTAAATTTTTTTCATCAGCTAATTCGCTAATTAGCTGATTAGCTAATTGATTGATTAGCTAATTGTTTTTTTTATTTAAATACTTGAAATTACT
>CAIKXD010000007.1 GCA_903831265.1 uncultured Bacteroidota bacterium | reverse complement strand
TTAGCTTGACAATCTCTTCGCATCGTAAATTGCTCTGTAAAAACATCAATTCCGTTTGAATTTGCTCCTTCGTGTATCCCATTCTTCTTATTCGTTCTTGTGCACTCATTGCCAAATCCAAATGATATTTGACCTTATATTCGTATTCCTTTCCTTCCAGATTATTCATCTCTGACACGTTAATGTAATCCACTTTATTCCGTGTAGGGAACAATTTAGTAGGGCGTATTGGACAGTCCGCCGGAATTTCCTTCCCTACATTATGTAGGAGAGTGTCATTGGAAGAGCGTTTCAAGCGTCCTTCACGAATCTGGTTTAAAATTCGTTGATATATCGGGTCATTTTGTCTGAAAATTTGTGATAAAGAAACGTGATTCTCTAAAACAAATGTTTGAAACCATACTTCAGATTCAAAACAAAATTGACATGTTGCAATTTCATCTTTGTTGCCTACTGGAGGTAATTGATAAAAATCGCCAGAGAATATAAGTTGTATGCCGCCAAATGGTTTCGAATTTTTTCTGACAGCTTTTCCAATTGCGTCTAACATTTCGAATATTTTTAAAGACATCATAGAAACCTCATCGATAATCAATATGTTCGTTCCTTTCCAATTCGTTTTTGAGAATTTATTTTTCATAACTTTTTGAACTGTTTGCTCTATTGTTCCGTTACCTAATCCTATTCCAGCCCATGAATGAATTGTTTTAGCTTTACATTCTAATAACACAGCAGCGCAACCAGTTAAAGCACAAACCTGAATATTGATACCTTTTTTATAAGCATCTTGTTGACTGCAACGGATTAGAGCAGATTTTCCGGTTCCGCCAGGACCGGTAATAAATATATTCTTTCCTTCAATATATTTATTATAAGCTATTTCTTGTTCTTTTGAGAATTGCATTTTGTATAAATGTTATACAAAGACATATGTATAAAATCTATAATCAATTTTTTATAAAATGGTTTATAATTCATAAATGGTTTGGAACGTTAAACAAAAGCTATAATCCATATTATTTAAATTTAAAATTCGCCCATATTCATCTAATAATTGTATTTGTAGTTTTTGAATATCTACTGGACCGAAATATTGACGTGGTGTAGTGATTAAATTAAAATTATCTTTTGACATCGAGTTAAAAACAGAACCTTGTAACGAAATACGAGCCAATATGTTTTTATTTAAAATAGAAGAAGAAAATGCAGCATAAAAACCATCATTTACATTATTATTAAAATCGTCAACGACTAAATAGATATATCTTGGTCCCAATAAATTAATAATTCCTTCAGATACATATGTTAAAGCGTTTTCATAATAACCTTCGCGGAAACCCATTAGCCAACCGAGCTTTAAAGGTAAAGGTGTTTGTCTATCTTCATTTCCATAACGATCTGTTACAAAATTGAGTGAAAATGCAATCGTACCAGTAGTAGACCCAGCAACCATTCTACCGCTTCCAGCAGCAGGACCAGTACCGAGAGGAGTATTTATATCAGATAAAAAACGAATATTTTGATAGTTGCCTGTTCCTACTGTTTGTACATAATTATTAATGTATTCTTGTAATGAAAGATAATCGTAATTACCATCAGGTATTGTAACTATTAAAGGTGCTAAACCAGAGATTTCTAAAACAAAAAAGTTATTACCGAATACTTGTGATATAACATAAAACGTATTAGGCATTTCTAATGCTGATAATTGTAAACTAACAACCTGTGATATTTTTAATGGTAACTCAACGTTAAAATTGGAGGCATTCGTTGCATAATAGTTGCTTCTAAAACGGGTATCTATATTTATGTTTTGTCTTAAAATACGTTTAAACAAAGGATTAATAGAACCTTGGTAAAACTCACTTGGAAATGAAGTGGAATATGGTGTAGCTGATTGCTTAATAATATTAGTACTGCCGACATTAATAACGTCAGATTTATCTAACCCCCTATCTAAATTTTTATCAAATGAATAGATATTAGAACTAATGTTTTTAATGTGATTTATCAATCTTTGTCTAACCGAACTTAAAAATTGGAAAGTATTGGTTTTTGTTGATAATCCAACATTTTTATCATTTAAGATGTTAAGTTTTAATTTTGATTCTTGTTTTAAAAGATCTGCTTCATTATAATTATCATAATTTAAACCAAAAAAGTCTTCTAATTCTTTTAAAGTATAATTGTCGATATTTAAGTCAAAATTTTGGTTCATATGTATATATATATTTAATTAAT
>CAIKXD010000006.1 GCA_903831265.1 uncultured Bacteroidota bacterium | reverse complement strand
TGCCGAGAAGCGGCACTGCTTAAATAAAAAACATAAGTTACGCTGCGCTAAACCTGCGCTAAGAGTTGACAATTGTACTAGATGCAAGTTATCGAACTGCAAACTTCAACACTTTATTGTTAACTCTCAATAAATAAATTCCTCTATTCAAATTAGTTAGCTCTAGTGTTTCATTCGTAATTTGTCCAGCAAAAAGTTTACTTCCATTCATCGAATATACAGAACATGCTCCGTCTTCCACCCCGCGGAAAGTAAATACAGTCCCATTTTGTACAACCGAAATATTTTTCAAATACTTTACTTCATTGAGTGCTGTATTGGCTTCAATTGTCAAGCCAGGTGCTTCATAAAATCCTATCGGATTACCATCAGTAGCTTTTCCAAGATATTCGGCAGCAGTAGCAAAACCATTGGCATCTAATTTTGGGTCGGTGCGTATTGTAGTGGCATCCAATAATGCATCAGGGAAAGCTTTATTAGCCGCACCTGCATAAAATAAACCACAATGGTTCTTTAAGTTACCACCAGTACCAAATGCATTGGCAGTTGAACTACTTCCAGTAGAAGTGCTATTTGAGAAAATGCAATTTTTTAAATCTACATTGCCAAATAAACTTACGTCCATACTGTTATTACTATCGAAAGTACAGTGGTCAATTAAATACAAATCAACTAATTGGTTTGAAGCATTTCCAATGGTTTTGACATATCTTCCTTTAAACAAACAGTTGGTAAAAGTAACATTTTTAGGTCGACCAACTCCAGAGGCTGCTAAAACTCCTTGACCATTAAACTTAAATATAGAGTTAGTTACCGTTAAATTGTTAGGATTCATGTTGCCTGTACCCAAGTTTGAATACGTAAAACACGTTATACTTGAGGCTGTAGTGGAATTTTTCAAATTCTTGACTAAGCAATTGTTCATTACAACATCGGTGTTGTAATTAGTTGAACATTTTACTGCAACCAAAGATCCCGTCTTCATATTGCCATCAATTTCTAATCCATCAAAAGTAACAACACCACTAGAAGTACCAAGATTATAAAAAAGCATAAACAAGACTTCGGCCTCAGATTGCATTTGAATAATAGGACGTGCAGATAATCCAGCTGCAGCTCTAACTGTAATTGTTTTGGGTACTGTAATGTCAACTCGTTGTGACCAAATATAAGTACCATCTGTTGATAATTCTATTATATCGCCATCTACAGCATTTAAATACTTAAGAGCAATATCATCGCCTGGAACACATACAATTGTTTCGGCAGAACTTGTGCTTACCATTAAGCTGAAAAATGCGAATAGAAAAAATGTAAAAATTTTTTTCATGATTTTTTTTATTAAATTATTGTAGATTGTTTTATTTGTTTTATTTGAACACCGAAACTATGAATTAATTTACCTTCTAATAAATTAGTTATCAGCAAATTAGACCATATTTTTCAGGTATAAATTTCTAATTATATTGTTGCAAATTTAAGGAACTTTTTTTTATTAATCAATGCACTAAATGACACTTTGTTTGCACTAAATGACACAAAACAGTTATCAGTTGACATCTGTCAGTTGATAGTCAACACTTTACCACCTGCTAAAGCAATTTATTGTATTAAATATGTATGCTTCTCAGCATGCTCCATTTATTTTATTGAGATTTTTTGTGTTAGTACCAGCTTATTTTGTTTGTCTTTTACCAAAAAGAAATACATTCCTGTTAGTAAATTATCACGATGAATGATTGTGTTGGCTTGATTAATTTCTAATGTTTTAACTATTTGTCCTTGCAAATCAGTAACAGTTAAAGAATATGGAAAATTATTTTCGTTTGCCATATCCAAGGTAGCCGTATTTTCTATTGGATTTGGAAAAATACTTGGTAAATTCACTTTCTCAACACTTACTCCTGTTGGCGCATTCAATTTATATAAATGAACTTGGTATGCCGAAAAACTATCGGTAAACTTACCACCCACCATTGGAATTGTTCTATTCTCACCAATAACTTCAACACTTATGGCCGACGAAGTGGTAGTAAATTCAACTGTTGTGCTCCCATCGCGCATGGGCACTGCAAATACATAATTCGCTCCTTGGTAATATTTACTCATTATATCCACAGGCACAGCGCCATTGGCACTTACATTGGAAGCGAAGCCTACCAAAGAAGTACTATTTAACACGGGTGCTAAGCTGGTTATCTGATTATTAATGGCGGTAATGGCAGTCATCATCGCAGCATCTTTTAGCAAAGCACGCGAATCAAAAGTAGGAGCTATAACGTGTGCAAAATAGCCAACGCCTTTTGCCTCGTGTATTAATGCCATCCACACTTCTGCTTTTACTTCGGTAGTGGTTGGCTTACGAGATGGTGCCGGCGAAGAGCTAAACTTTGTTGATTCTATCCATGTCCATACTGGGCGTTTTTTCAATTTCTGCC
>CAIKXD010000005.1 GCA_903831265.1 uncultured Bacteroidota bacterium | reverse complement strand
ACCATTTTCTGTTTTAAAAATTTTTCCTTCTTTTCCCCCAACGTAAGCGGTATCTCTGTCGGTAGCAAACACAGTAAAAAGCTCTGTACCAAAAGCGGTGGTTTTGTTTTTCCATGTTGCTCCACCATCTGTAGTTTTATTAATTTTGCCTAGGTTACCTCCAATGTATCCAGTATTTGCATCTGTAAAATAAATAGCGGAAAAACTATCATACAAACCATTCATTGTTGTTGTATTGTTCCATGTTAATCCTCCATCTGTTGTTTTATAGACGCCTTCACCATCAACCGTAAGGTAGCCAGTATTGGCATTGGTAAAGAATATACGTATAATAGGATTGATAGCACCTGTGGTGATTGCGGTCCAGGTTAATCCTCCATCAACAGTTTTAAATAAATTATTACCACTTGATAAATAGCCAGTAGTTGCATTTGCAAAGAAAATATCGTTAATACCTCCAGCGCCTGTAGTAATAATATTCCAAGAATTTCCTCCATCGGTGGTTCTTAAAATTTGTCCGTTACTGCTAGCAATAAAACCTAGGTTATTATTTGCAAAAAAAATTCTTCTTAAATCTGTTGTAACTCCACTAGCGATAGTTTGCCATGTTGCTCCACCATTAGTGGTTTTGCGTAAGGCTCCATTATTGCCTGTAATAAACCCATTGTTTACATCTTTAAGCCATATATCGTTATTTCCTGAAGCTATACCTGCGCCTTGTTGTACCCATGTGGCACCACCATCAGTGGTTTTGCGAATATTAGATGAATTACTTGCGTACCAACCTGTAAGTTGATTTACAAAGTGAATAGCAGTAATAGTGTTTGTATTACCTGTATTCATACGCACCCAGTCTTTACCTTCATTGATTGTTTTATACAAGCCATGGCTTACCGTACAGTTTCCAATGCCTGATGATTGAAAAACCGCATAGCCATTATACCGATCGGTAAAAGTAATGTCATTAATAGTGGTGCCTGCTGGGTTAGTTACACGCCATTGGGCATTAACCAAGTTTGAAAATAAACTAAAGCAAATGAAAACTTTTAGTTTAATATTGAATTGAGACATAAAATGTTTTAATTTTTAAACGTTAATTGCAAGATTGATGGGTCAAAAGTACTTCATTTTTAAAAATTAAATTTCGAATATTGTTAATAAGTCGCTTTTATACTAATACCGATGTAAAATAAGTAATGGCCCAAACTTTTTTCCGATCGGCATTTACCAATGTAAGATTTTAAATTATTGGAATAATTAATGAGCTAGCTAAACCCAATAAAAAAAGCCACATCAAATTGATGTGGCTTTTTAAAATTTTAAAATTTGAATTACTTATTTACAATAACTTTAGTAAATATATTTTGTGTGCTGCTTTGTATATGAACTAAATAAATTCCTTCGTTTAAGTCATTTGTATTTACAAGCAGTGTTGCATTTAAGGATTTCACTTGTTTAATTGTTCTGCCCGATAAATCACTAATTGAAACTACTGTTTCTTCAGTTAAATTATTGATTATAAAGCTTTCTTTTGCAGGATTAGGAAAAATAGTAATTTCCTTGTTGTTATTGTCTTTTATTCCAACAACAGAAGGTTCAAAAGTTAAAGTATATTGACGCATTGTGGTTGCTGCTGGTGTGCCATTATCTGTTGCAGTAACTGTTAATACTAAATCATTGGTGGCGTTCACAGGAGTGTTAACATCAACAAGATATTTATGATTCCCTAAACTATATAAAGTTGTTACCGTGAAGTCGGTAAAACTACCCATATCAAATGTTAACCAAGCATCTTGATTTTGTTCACCAGATAACACCATCATAGCATATTGTATGGTATCGCCTGGTAATAAATTAATAGTATCGCACATGTTACTAACCAAAATGGGATCTACATTGGTGCTAGCAGAATCTGTACAAGAGTTAAAGTAAAACTGTTGATCATCTAACCAATTAATACCATCAGCATTTGCAAATGGACCATCATATACGTTTGTAGAATCTCCGAATCTTCCCATTTGAATAAATGAACTACCGTCTCCTTCATTTGCTCCAACAGTGCTTGGTGTACCACCAAAACCGTTAATACCACCAGATGCAGCTCCTGTTGTCCAATCCATGTTATTGTAGCAATATCCAACGTTGGTTCCGGCAGGTAAAATTGGGTCAGTACCATCAGTAATAATTAATTGAAAATCATTCAATTTATCACTTGCCACCGGAAAATATCCAACATGATCCCATCTCACAATTAAACTTGTTGGTGTAATTTTGTAATACACTAAACCACTGGCACTATCTCTTGTATCAACATCTCCCCAAAAAGGTGCAACCATCGTATAATTTGAACTAGGGAAAGAGTCTGATGTAAAAGTAAAATACTGACTTACAAATGATATGTTACCATTGTTATTGATAAATAAACTATCGTAAGTTGAACCATATAAGCAGAAATTAAAAGGTATTGCAATTGCTGGTGAACTTCCATCATCATTTCTATAATCTGGCGCTATACCAATATTAAATGGAACTACCGTAAAAGTACTATCTAGTGGAACAATACAATCGCATGCTGCATTGGCTCTATTTTGAGGACTACCACTATATGGTACAGGATTTTGAATAACTGTATTTGCAGGTGGGGGCAATACTGTATAATTACCCAGCAAGTTTTGACTTTTTAATTGTTGATAAAGTGGACTGTTTAATTGCACCGTATTTTGCTGCGCAAAACCAATAATACCAAGTAAACTAAATGTTAAAGTAAAAATTTTTTTCATGGTTATATTTTTAAAATGTTGAGTAAAGCTAATAACTTTCAGTTAGTTAACAAAAAAATCCTATTTCTCCTCCAAAGGACTCTCCTCATCCTTTACCTTTGTGCCATCTATTTTAAATTCCTTATTATCTTTAAAACCTATAGTAGAATAAAGCGCTCCTTCGGTATCGTATTTGCGCCAATTTCCTTCTTTGTTGCCCATTAAATATTCACCTTCTTCCTTTGTTTTACCATTGTAGTAATAATAACTAAATTTGCCATTTTCCAATCCATCAATATAGGTTCCTTCTTCTGCAATTTTTCCGTTCCCGTTATAATAAGATTTCCATTTACCTGTTTTTACACCTCCTTTAAATTCTCCCTCAAATTTCATATCGCCATCATTACTTATCCATGGGCCTTCTTTTTCGCCATCTACATACAATCCTTTGGATACTATAGCGCTACTATCAGTATACTCAACCATTTCACCTTCGGGCAAGCCTCTTAAAAAACTTTCTGTGCGTAAAATATTACCACTTTCGTAATACCATTTCCAATCACCTGTTGGCTTATTATCTTTACCAAATTTTCCTCTTTGCTCTATTTTTCCATTTTGATGATAATAAATCCATTCTCCTGTTTTTTTATCGTTTATGTATTCGCCTTCTGCTTTTAGCTCACCAGTAATATAAAATTCTTTCCATTTACCTTGTTTATAACCTTGCGCATCGTAAATTCCTTCTCCAATCTTAAAACCATCTTTAAATAATTCTGAACCAATAATCTCACCTTCTTCATTAAATTTTCTGGTAAAACCTTCTGGCAATCCTTCTTTAAAGGTACCAGAAGTTTTCTTTTTACCCGATTCATAATAGGTATTTTTTACATCTAATTTTACTAACTCGGCTACGTTTATTTGTAATATACCATCTACATATTTTTCTGCTTTTATTAAGTTACCATCTGGTTCAAATAGCTTAAGATAGCCATCTAATTTATCGTCTCTGTAACGCATTTCTTTTTTTACTACACCCGAAGCATAAAATTCTTTCCAAATGCCTTGTTTCATATTTAATTTATCCTTGCGATTAATTTTTTCATCGCGAGCAATAAAACCATTTTTATATAAAGTTATGCTCTGAATTAAACCATCTTTAAGATACTCTTTACCAATACCATTTTCTTTTCCTTTATCAAAGGGTACTTCCTTAAATCTAATATTTTCTTTTCTGTAAAAAGCAGTACCCTGTCTAATATCACTCACAAAAGGTTCTTCAGAAATAATATGACCGGTTTCTACATCATAAACGGTTTTTACTCCTTGTTTCTTGCCTTCTTTATATACATAACTTAAAGTTAATTTTCCATCTTCATTATAAAACTTCCATAGGCTATCTAACTGTGCCTCTTTTCGGTTTCCTTCCGATTTTATAATTCCACTTTCGTAATAAGTTTTCCAATATCCATCTGGCTTTCCATTTTTAATAAATCCTTCACTACTTATTCTGCCACTTGCATAAGTATATTTAGTAAATCCGTCTTTTATTTCTTGCGCATTTAAATCAAAAGAAATAACAGCAAACATGCAAAACACAAAATAAATAAAACTGTATTTTTTAGATATTATAACTAAATTATTGCGCATAAGTATATTTCTTTTACAATCCAAGTTGAGCAGATATTTCAAGCATTTTTAAAATCGACTTTTCTGCTTGTTTTCTTAAAACTTCATCCATTATAATTTCTGGTGTTTCGTTTTTTAAACATGCGTACAATTTTTCAAGTGTATTTAATTTCATGTGCGGACAATCGTTGCAGGCACAATTATTATTTGGAGGAGCTGGTATAAATGTTTTATGTGGAGCGCGTTTTGCCATTTCATGTAAAATACCTGATTCAGTAGCTACAATAAATTCTTTTGCATTGCTTTTAACCACAAAATTTAACAAAGCAGTTGTACTACCAATAAAATCGGCCATTTCTAATACTGACTCTTCACACTCAGGATGCGCAACTAATATTGCTGAAGGATGTGCATGCTTTATTTGCGTTATTTTTTTTGCTGAAAAAATTTCATGCACCATACAACTACCATCCCATAATAACATGTTTCTTCCGGTTATTTTATTGACATACCTGCCTAAATTTTTATCGGGAGCAAAAATAATGGGCTGGTCTTTTGGCAAGCTATTCACAATTTGAACAGCATTACTGCTTGTACAAACAATGTCTGTTAGTGCCTTTATTTCGGCAGTGCAATTGATGTAACTAATTACTAAATGATTTGGATTTTCTTCTTTAAACTTTTTGAATTTAATTGGTGGACAACTATCGGCTAATGAGCAACCAGCCTTTAAATCAGGTAAAAGCACTTTTTTTTGTGGACATAATATTTTAGCTGTTTCGGCCATAAAATGAACTCCAGCAAACACAATGATATCGGCTTCTGTTTTTGCAGCTTGTTGCGATAATCCTAAACTATCGCCAATATAATCGGCAACATCCTGAATATCGCCTTCTTGGTAATAATGCGCCAGAATGATTGCGTTTTTTGCAACTTTTAATTTCTTTATTTCTTCAAATATGTCTGTCGCTATCAAATCCATTTAATTTTTATTTTTCGTTTTCAGCCTCCAAATATCCATCTAATTTTTATTTCAATTCATTTTTTATTTTTCAGCCATCAACAAATACAAATTATATTATTATTAATAAATT
>CAIKXD010000004.1 GCA_903831265.1 uncultured Bacteroidota bacterium | reverse complement strand
TTCTAAACACCGCGAAGCAGCACCGAAGGTAATTTAACTATTTAACAATTTAAAAGAAACCGCCAGAGGCGGTCGAATTTTAGAGAATAATAATACAAACAATTAAAACAAAAATAAAATGAACAAAAACAAACAAACAAAAAGTATGAAACGATTTTTAACCATGGCTGGCCTTGTGCTTATTACAGCAGCAAGCAGCCAAGTGCAGGCCCAAAATGGTGTAGGTATTAACCCCACAGGCGCAGCAGCCCACCCTTCGGCAGCGCTTGATGTATCGGCAACAACCCAAGGCTTGTTACCACCTCGCATGACCGCAGCACAGCGTGATGCTATTGCAAACCCAGCCACCGGTTTGGTGGTATTTTGTACTAACTGTGGTGTAAATGGTGGGGAATTAGAGGTATTTGCTGCAGGTATTTGGAGAAATATGGCAGGTGGTAATGCTGCTATTCCTGTACCATCAATAGGTCAACCTTTTCTGGGAGGAATTCTTGCGTATATTCTACAGCCTAACGATCCGGGCTATGAGGAGAATTTGCCACATGGCTTAATTGCTGCGCCTTACGATTTTGTAGCAGAATGGGGCTGTTATGGCACCACAATAGCTGGAGCAGATGGCCTTTCTATTGGCGCCGGTAATATATGCACCATTGAAATAATGGATGGATGCGAAGAAACTGATGTATTTGATAGTAACCCCATTGCTGCACGAATCTGTGGCGATTTGGATTTAAACGATTATAGCGATTGGTTTTTACCCAGTAAAGATGAACTCCATAAACTTTATTTGAATATTGGACAAGGGGCTCCTGCTCCGAATACAAATATTGGGGGTTTTACTGATGGTAGCTATTGGAGTAGTTCGGAGTACGACGCCAACTACGCATGGACCTTCCTCTTCCCCTATGGGGCTGTCTACTTCACCTTTAAGTACAACGAATTCTATGTGCGGGCAGTTCGGGCTTTTTAAACACCGCGAAGCAGCACCGAAGGTAATTTAACTATTTAAAAGAAACCGCCAGAGGCGGTCGAATTTTAGAGAATAATAATACAAACAAATAAAACAAAAATAAAATGAACAAAAACAAACAAACAAAAATTCTGAAACGACTTTTAACCATGGCTGGCCTTGTAATTATTACAGCAGCAAGCAGCCAAGTGCAGGCCCAAAATGGTGTAGGTATTAACCCCACAGGCGCAGCAGCCCACCCTTCGGCAGCGCTTGATGTGGCTTCAACAAACAAAGGCGTTTTAGTACCCCGAATGACGGCAGCCGAAAAAGTAGCCATAGCATCACCAGCCAATGGGCTTTTGATTTTTCAAACAGATGGCGTAACTGGTTTTTGGTATTATAACGCAACAACAACTTCTTGGGTGCAGGCAGTAGGACCGCAAGGTCCAGCGGGCGCATTCCCCAATGGCACAACCGCCGGAGAAATGATGTATTGGAATGGAACAGCCTGGGCGAGTATTGCTCCAACCAATTCACTCCCTGGTTATCTAGCAAAAACATTAAAGTTTTGTAATGGGGCGCCTACATGGGAAGATTGCCCTGCGGTAGTACCTGCAGTTTCTAGCACGGCCGCCATAACCGGCATAACGAATATCGCAGCTATTAGTGGTGGAAATATCAGCAGTGATGGCGGTGCCTCTATAACAGCAAGTGGTGTATGTTGGAGTACAAGCAGTAACCCCACGGTAGCTTTGACTACAAAGACCACAGATGGGAGTGCTATGGGTATTTTTAGCAGCAGTATTACAGGCTTAGCTGCAAATACCACTTATTATGTAAGGGCTTATGCAACCAATAGTGCGGGTACAGGCTATGGGAATCAGTTAGTATTTACAACTTCAGCTGTATTATTGGTAGGTGAAAATTATCTGGGAGGTATAGTTGCCTATATTTTACAACCCAACGATCCTGGTTATGATGCGAATGTGCAACATGGCTTAATTGCTGCGCCTAGCGATCAGGGAACTGCCCAATGGGGATGCTATGGCACCACAATAGCTGGAGCAGATGGCACAGCCATTGGAACCGGTAATCAAAACACCATCGATATTATGAATGGATGTGCTACAGCGGACATAGCAGCAAGAAAATGTGGCAATTTGGATTTAAACGGTTATACCGATTGGTATTTACCAAGTATAGCTGAACTTGAAAAACTTTATTTTAATATTGGACAAGGGGCTCCTGCTCCGAATACAAATGTTGGCGCTTTTGCTTCGGCCTTCTATTGGAGTAGTGCGGAGAAAGACTTCAACAGCGCGTGGGGCTTCCCCTTCTACAGTGGGAATGCCGCCAGCTACGGCAGTAAGGGCTTCATCGCCTATGTGCGTGCGGTTCGGGCTTTCTAAACACCGCGAAGCAGCACCGAAGGTAATTTAACTCCCGATAGCTATCGGGATTAACAATTTAAAAGAAACCGCCAGAGGCGGTCGAATTTTAGAAAATAATAATACAAACAAATAACAAAATAAATAATGAGAAAAATAATAAAAAACACCATCATCGCATTTCAAGCATTGCTGCTGTTGTCAGCATTCAATGCTCGGCTTTTGGCGCAAAACATAAATGTAGATAACATTAAAATTAAAGTAGGCACGGGTTATTATATAAGCACTGCCGGCAGTATGCAACTACAAAACTCGGGTGCTATAGATAACAGCGGCACGCTAAAAATAGGCAGCAACTGGACCAACAATGCCAACGGGCTTATTAATGCCAGCGCAGGTACAGTAGAGTTAAATGGTGCCACCCAACAAACCATTGGAGGAAGTGCGGTAACCATCTTCAACAACCTAATTATTAATAACAGCAACGGAATAACCCTTGCAGGCAATATTATTGTAAACGGTACCTTAACGTTTACCAACGGTAAAATTACAACAGGTGCCAATTATGTCATCCTAGGCAATTCGGCAACAGTAACAGGTGCAGGAGCAGGTATGTATGTAAATGGTAACTTACGTATATTTATTCCAGCCACAGCCAATGCTGTTGTAAACTTTCAGATAGGCGATGCTACTAATTATACACCTGTGCAGCTTACTTTTGTAGGTACACCTTCTGGCGCATCAAGTATAGATGCTGCCACAAGTGTTGCAGCACCTCCTTTGGCATCGGGCATCAGCCAAACGCAATATGTAAACCGCCAATGGAACCTTACTAATAATGGCGTAGCAGGCTTTACAAGCTACAGCGCCATCTTTAATTTTGCAGCATTAGATATTATAGGCGGAGCAAATACTGCCAATTTTATTGTTGCCAAGTTGAATACACCAAACTGGTCATTGCCTACCGTAGGCGCTAAAACAGCTACAAGCACACAAATAACAGGTGCAACAAGTTTTGGAACATTTGCGCTTGGTGTTGCAAATGATATTACTTGGTATTTAGATGCTGATAATGATGGATATTATGTAAGCACCACACAATCGGTAAACAGCCCAGGTGCTGGATACACAAGCATTTTGCCAGCCAACGGGCTAGGCGATTGTAATGATAATGATGCTAATGTGTATGCCTTACCAACAGCATCAACAATTACTGCAGGTAGCGCAACCACATTTTGTGCGGGTGGCTCAGTTACTTTATCAGGAAACAATGGTGGAACTTGGAGCAGTGGCGGAACACAAGCAAGCATTAGCGTAACAACTTCTGGTACTTATTCAGTAACTACTACCAACTCTTGCGGAAGTACAACTTCTAATAGTATTGAGGTAACAGTTACGCCAATTACCGTTAACACCACAACCATCGCAGCCTGTGATTCCTACACCTGGCCTGTTAATGGGCAAACCTATACTACTTCCGGAACACATACGGGGAATTCAGATGCAACGGTATTCTATAATTCATTGGGAGGGCTAACATTTGCTGATGCTTCGGCTGGCTACACACTTTCTGCTACCGAGACTTTTGAATCGTTATTAGAAGGTCCTACCAGCAATTTGACGGGTAATTTTGGTCCTGGTACGCCTACTTGGCAAGCAAGCGCCCCCGCTGGTCTTTATCCATTTGTTTTGGACGGTAGCATGACACTTAGTACAAATGCTGGAGGTGAACCTCTTACAATTTCATTTAGCCCCGGCGTTACATCAGTCGGTGCTAACTTTTTCATCACTAATGATGCCTTAAACATTGTTTCAGGAACAATTACACTAACCCTTTCTGATGGCAGCACTGAGTTTTTCGAAGTAAATTCAGCAAACGGTTTCGGAGGTTTTGTTTCTTATAATGCATACATAATGAGTATAACCATAGCAACATCAAATAATTTTGTAACTATGGATAACTTGGTGGTTTCCACAGGAACGATAATTCCTTCTTGCGTATCAGAAGTGCTTAATCTTACAATCCATCCTTTACCGGCAGCAACAATTTCTGCAAGTGGCGCAACTACTTTCTGCAATGGTGGGAACGTGATTTTAACTTCAAGTGCGGCAACAGGTAACGTATGGAGCAATGGTGCAACTACACAAGCCATCACAGTATCAACAGCTGGAGTTTATGGTGTAACTGTAACTGACGGCAATAATTGTACAGCTGCATCTCTTGCAACTGTTGTTTCAGTGAATCCTTTACCAACAGCCACAATTTCAGCAAATGGGCCAACAACTTTTTGTGATGGAGGTGCTGTTATTTTATCTACAACCATTCAGCAGTATGCATCAAGTGTGCTTAATTTCAGCACGGAATATAGTACATCAGATTGGAGTGCCAACCAGGCACTTGGCGCACCTGATGTATATCCTGCTTATGGAGATTTTATTAATGCATGGGCGGGCTCAAACCCTGATGGTAATGGCCGCGAGTACCTTGAATTAGGTTTCACCAATCCGGCACCCATCGACTTCATTGATGTCTTCGAAACTAATGCACCGGGCGCGGTTGATACAGTATATGTTAAAAATCCGACTACCGGTTTATTTGAAATCGTTTATACGGCTACTGCAGCAGCAGCGCCTGCGGTTGCACGTATCTTGCACATTACATTTCCTGAAACAAGCTTTAATGTTTCGGAAATACGAATTGCTTTAAATTCGGGAGCAGTGCTCGATTATAATGAAATTGATGCAGTGTCTATTGGTATTGCAAATCCAAATACCTATTTGTGGAGCAATGGTGAAACAACAGATGCTATAATAGCATCAACAGCAGGAGATTACAGTTTAACAGTAACCAATGTAAATGGTTGTTCAGCTACTTCTACTCCAACTTCAGTTGTAGTAAATCCATTACCAGCTACGCCAACAATTTCTGCCAATGGCGCAACTACTTTTTGTGATGGTGAAAACGTGATATTAACTTCAAGTTCAGCAACAGGTAATGTATGGAGCAATGGAGCAACTACACAAGCCATCACAGCATCAACAGCTGGAGATTATGGTGTAACTGTAACTAACGGCAATAGTTGTTCAGCTAGTTCTAATGCAACTACAGTGGTAGTAAATCCATTACCAGCTACTCCAACAATTACAGCTGGTGGCGCAACTACTTTTTGTGATGGAGGGAATGTGATTTTAACTTCAAGTTCAGCCACAGGCAATGTATGGAGCAATGGTGCAACTACACAAGCCATCACAGTAACAAATGCAGGAAACTATGGTGTAACTGTAACTGACGGCAATAGTTGTTCAGCCAGTTCTAATGAAACTACAGTGGTAGTAAATCCATTACCAGTTACGCCAACAATTTCTGCTGATGGTGCAACTACTTTTTGTGATGGTGGGAATGTGATTTTAACTTCAAGTTCAGTAATAGGCAATGTTTGGAGCAATGGTGCAACTACACAAGCCATCACAGCATCAACAGCTGGAGATTATGGTGTAACTATAACTTATGGTAATGGTTGTACAGCACAATCTGTAACAACAGCAGTAAGTGTTACCCCAACAGTAATACCTTCATTAAGTATTACAACTGCAAACACTACAGTTTGCCAAAATACATCCACAGTATTTACAGCAACAGCAACTAATGGAGGTAGTTCGCCATCATATCAATGGAAAATAAATGGTGTAAATGCAGGAAGCAACAGCGCAACCTTTACAACCACTACATTAACAAATGGTCAAACTGTAACATGTATTTTAACATCTAATGCAAATTGTGCCAATCCAACTGCTGCAAATTCTAATGCAATAACTATGGTTGTTAATAATTGTAGTGGTGTTGCTAATACCCAATTAACCACCGCTTTTTGTGGCGTACAAAATCTTGCATTAAATGCAGCTATTGCTTGCAATGCAGTAGTTGGTGCCACCAATTATGATTTTGAATTTACTAACTTAACTACAAATGTTGTTGGCATAAAAACAGTTACGGGCACAAGTGTTTCATTAATTAGTGTAACCCCTGCTTTTCAATATGGCACCCAGTACAATGTGCGTGTACGTGCTAAAGTTGGCGGAGTTTATGGAAATTATAGCACTACATGCGTAATTGGCACTGTTTGTAATCCAAGCATTTGTGGTGTACCTTTAACTAAATTAAGAACGAGCGATTGTGGCAAGTTAAACCTAAGTCCTTTAACGGGGCAGATAATTGCTAATGCAGTTTCAGCAGCATCACAGTATCAATTTGAATTTAGAAATATAAGTACAAATGTTGTTTATGCTACTAAATTGCAAACTTCAAATGCTCTTGCAGTAAATACTGTTACACCAGCCTTGCAATACAATACACAATATAATGTAAAGGTAAGAGCTTACATTGGCGGTATTGCGGGTACTTATGGCGATAATTGTGTGATTGGTTTTATAGGCGATCCCAATGCTGCTGTTGCTAATACACAACTTACAACAGCAAGTTGCGGTGCAACTAATTTGGTGTTAACAGGAACTATTGCTTGTAATGCAGTAACAGGCGCTACCAACTATGAATGGGAGTTTATGAATCAAACTAACACAACTTTAGTTTCTACTACTACAACTACATCAACCTCTCTTAGTTTGAATTCAGTAAACGGGCTGCAATGGAACACACAATACAATGTAAGGGTAAGAGCCTACATTGGAACCCTAGCAGGCAGTTACAGTGTTGCATGTTTAATTGGCATCACTCCTGATCCAAATATCGTTGTACCATCAACAAAATTAAGAACCAATGATTGTGGTAAACTTAACTTTGGTTTGGGTGGTTTTGTAGTAGCAGATGCCGTTTTAGGAGCCAATCAATACGAATTTGAGGTACGTGATGTAAACACCAATGCCATTATTGCTAACAAAATTCAAGCTTCAAATGGACTTTACTTTAACACAATCCCACAATTACAGTGGGGCACACAATATAAAATAAGTGTTAGAGCAAGAATTAGCACCACATGGGGCACATTTGGAACGCCTTGTACCATTGGTTTCATTTGCAATCCAGCAATATGTGGAGTGCCAACTACAAACTTAAGAACCAGTGATTGTGGTAAACTTAATTTTAACTTTA
>CAIKXD010000003.1 GCA_903831265.1 uncultured Bacteroidota bacterium | reverse complement strand
CGCTCTGCTATTCCTAAAAAAAGCCATTGTCCAACTTCCGGATTTATTACGTATTATTCCATTTTTCCTATAATAACATTCTTTTGATTAATTTAAAAATGTTTATTATGAAAAAAATTTATTCAACTCAAGTAGTCGAAACCTTACAGGCAATCGGTATTAACGCCGCATTTTATGCTATTATGGCTATGATTGCAATATTTGCATACTAAGCATTTATTAGCGTTGACAATTCTTAGGGGTGTAAATGACACCCCTTTTTATTTGTGCTTTATTTTACAATAAACATAAATATGCGTTTAAGCAGCTATAATTTGAATGATAGCTAGAGCCATGTTTGTGTATAGCTTAAATGGAGAGTATATACTAAAAAAAAGCGGCCATTTTTAGGAGGCCGCTTTTTTTTATGAGATAGAATAAAGCTTATTGCTTCATTAATTTGTTGTTGTAAATAGCATTACCATTTTCGTCAATCACTGTTAAGATGTACATCCCTCTTTGAATATTAGCTACATTATCATAACTTAATCTTGTACTTCCTTTTGAAATTTTCCATTTTTCAGTACCAATCAATTTGCCTGATATATCAGTTAATCTTACACTTACAGTTTGATTAACATTACTAAGGAAATCTACAGTGATATTGTTTACAAATGGATTTGATAATACCGAAACACCCGTTTTATCAATCGTTATTTTTACTTTAACAACTGATGAATATTTGAATTTACCGTCAGTGTCAACTTGTTTGATTCTATAGTAATTATATCCTGATACAGGTTTCGCATCATACGAACTGTAGTTTTTAACTGTACTGCTGTTACCCGCGCCATTAAGAGAGTTAATAGTCAACCAGTTGCTGCCATCAATACTTTTCTCAACATCAAAATATTTGTTATTGCTTTCTGATCCAGTACTCCAGTTAATTGAAACACCACCACCTTTTTGAGCAGCAGATATGTTCAAAAATTCAACTGGTAGTGGACCTCCATCAGGACATGTGGCAAATTGAATATCATCTACTGCGAAGTCATTTCCACAACCACTTACAGTTCCATCAATCATGGTTAATCTAACTCTTTGAGCAATTGCTGGAAGAGCAAAAACACCACCCAACTGAGCCCATGTTGCAGTAGTAGACTGAGGAACCGATGCAGCTGTTACACTTTGTAATTGAATCCATCCATTAGAATTACCGTTAGCAGCCGTATTATATTCTACTTTAAAAGTAATAGTTGGTAATAATGGGGATGGTGAACAAGTGCCGGGCGTATTAACATTCATTAAGAATAAACTCGCAGCATAGTTACCTGGAAGGAAACCAGTTGTTCCATTTGTTATAATGCGGCTGTAAAAAGTTTCCGCACTTCCGTTAACTACCAACATTTTACCATTTACATCGGCTGAAGTATGATCATCAGCAGCATGCCACTCTGGTCTTTGTTGCGTGTTATTGATTATACGGTAAAAACCGTCATTTAAACTTCCTGAAGACTGATAAGTTAAGTTAGTAATACTGGTGTTACTACTCGCTGAAGTTCCTGTTCCAAAATTTTCAGACCAAATAACTGTTTCATCTGCACAAAAAATTTGAGCAGAAGTTGAAAGGGAAGAGAATAAAACAACCAAACTTAAAGTTAATAAGCGGAAGATAGACAACACATGACTGTTTGATAATGTACATTTTTCTTGCATAAAAAAGGTTTACAGAGTTTAATAAAAATCAGCTAGTCAAGAAACAATGGATGGAGGGGAATTTCAAGAGAAT
>CAIKXD010000002.1 GCA_903831265.1 uncultured Bacteroidota bacterium | reverse complement strand
TTTAATTAAGGCTTCTTCAGCCAGCGTTGAAAATCTAAAGCTATCTGATAAAGCCAATACTATAATCTCACTTTTTGAAGCGTATGAATTTCTGAAAAAAGATAAGCAAATTGAGGCGAATATTAAACTAGATTCATTTTTTACTAAAAAGCCAGATGAAATTTTTGAATATGCTTTGAATAGCCTTATTGAAAATAATGCGTTGCTTCTTGCCAAGAAATCGGATAACGAAAGGTGTATTAAATTACTTGGTTATGTTAAAGATACAGAAGCACAAAAAAATATTATTTTGAATATCTGCTTTCAGCTGCAGCAGGGCGAGGGTGTTGAGAATACCTATTTTTACATGAATGAATTATTGAAAAATTATAAGAGCGATGCCAAAATAGGAATGGCACTGTACAGGCTGTTCGGTTTGATAGGAGGGTATGAGGCAGAAAAGAATCAGGCAAAGAATAAGTATAGAAATAATCCAGAGTTACTTAAGCCTCTTGCAATTAGGAATTGGGTAATTGGAACTGCCGAAAATGGTAATTATTATAAGGCCAAAAATCTTATTCCAGAAAACGTTTCAGAAACCAAGGAGTTGATTTTAATAAACCTAATTTTAAAGGCTGAAATCATTCATCTAACAAAAAAGAACGAGCAGAACGCTTTCATTGGCAATTGGAACGACACAAGATATTTCGAGTTGGATTTGCAAGTTGAATCAATAAATAATGATATTAAACTCAATAGTTTAGAATAATTATTATGAAAAAACATATTCATTTAATCATATTCTTTTTATGCTTGTGCTTGATGGGATTCTTTGCCAACTTTGCGCAAAACGATTACGGCTTAACTATGGTTAATTACAGTCTACTTGCTGTTGCTGTGCTGCTTATAGATATGATGCGACTATCAATTATCAAGTATAAAATTGCGGGTTATTTTATTTATTTAATGGTTTTTTATCCATTAATGGCCATATTTGTTGATTTGCAGGATATTAGTGAGGAGTTTTTAATGTTTTATGTTTTGAGCTTGCTTGCTGGGTTTATTTACAGTGCAATAGTTTTACCTGTAGTTTTGTTTTTTAAAGAAAGAAAGTTAGATAGTGCTCAAATCAGTTTTTTGAGCTATTATGAATTACTTTTTTTATCCGTTTTACTTGTGGGTTTTAATCTAAAATTAAATCATTATGCAGGGGCAGGTGTTTCACTTTCTCTAAGTATGTTGATTGTTATTCCAACTTTTATTAGGTTGACGCAGCTCATAAAATTGTTGATATCAGGTCAATACATATCTGCTGTTTTTCAACTGTTAGTATGCGTGTTCATAACGTTGACTATAGTAAGTACTGTTTTTAAACAGCAGCATATGCCGGGTGCCAATTCGCTATTATATATTTGTAGGCCAATTATGTTTATTTCAGTATTGCTTTTGCTTTTTATTACCTATTTTAAAAAAGAGATAAGGCCTTTTACTCACACCAACCCTGCTATGAAAACTGCTTACTTCTCTTTTTGTGTTACTATTCTTTGGGTTTCTTTATATTATGCAGGAGTTGCTCCTTCTGTTTATTCAGACAGGTATCCAAAAGGTATGCAAATGTTGGGCGCCAAAGCCAACGGTGTTAATGCAGAAGGAAAGGAGTTCGATAAAAAATATGAGATTTATATCGAAAATTTGGAGCATTTTGAGGAAGAGCAAAACAAAGCCAAACAATAGCAATGGCATTTATCTTTATATTTTTTTCAATATCACTCATCGTAAGTTTTGTTTATCTGCATAAGCAAAAGAAGCGCATAGAAATTTTACAGCAACAGCATGCTACAGAGTACAATTATGTTAGCCTTAAAACAATTGAAGAGGAGCGCATAAAAACAGAGCATGAAAAACGTATTGCCGATATTGAGAATGATAAAATTAATCTTGCTTTGGAAAAAGAAAAGCTTGCTGAAAAAAACAAGCGTATGTGGGCTATGAACGAGACTGTTTATAAGGAAAAAAAGAAAGTTGATGAGGAAATAGAAAAACTAAATGATGAAAAAGCAAAGCTTGAACAAGCGAAAAATAAATTAGATGAGAAGGTAAAAAAACTCTGGGCTACGAGCACTGCAGTGCATAAAGAAAAAGAAAGAATCAATATTCTTAAACAGGAAATAGAACGCAAGCATCAGGAAATTGTTGACAGTGTAACCTATGCGCAACGCATCCAAGAGGCCATCTTGCCTGCTAGAGCAGAGATTAATCAGGCCATTCCAAATAATGCCTTCATGTTTAAACCACGCGACATTGTAAGTGGTGACTTTTATTGGTTTTCTCAAAAAGGAGATGAAAGTATTTTGGCTTGTGTGGATTGCACTGGACATGGTGTGCCAGGCGCTTTCATGAGTATGATTGGAAATACCTTGCTTAATCAAATTGTGAATGAGCGCGATATTATACAACCCAATTTAATCTTAAACGAGCTCAACAAAGAAATAACCAGTGCCTTAAAGCAAGATGCAGCTGGCAGCGATTCGCGCGATGGGATGGATATTTCTATTTTAAAAATTAATTTAATTAAAAATGAATTGCAATATGCAGGTGCAAACAGGCCATTGTATTATATTCGTAATAATGAATTGATTGAAACCAAAGCCAATAAAGTAGCTATAGGCGGTCGTATGCCAGAAGAAGAAAAAAACTTTAGCCTACATACATTTGATTTACAAAAAGGCGATACCATTTATCTTTCAACCGATGGCTATGCCGATCAGTTTAATTCATCAGATAAAAAATTAATGACCAAGCGCTTTAAAGAAATATTGTTAAGCATACAACATTTAACGATGTTGGAGCAAGAGCAGTATTTAGCTCAATTTATTGACGAATGGCGCGGAGTAACAGAACAAACGGATGATATTTTGGTTGTGGGGGTGAGGGTATAATACCAATGTGAAATAAGTAATGGCCCAAATTTGTTTCACTGCATTTGTCCCAAACTTTTTTCCGAACGGCATTTACCAATGTAAGATTTTAAATTATTAGCATAATTTATAAATCACATTGGTATTATTGCAAAATTTTGTTGACCAACGATCCTTTATGCATAATGTAGGTTTAAAAAAAATAGGCTCACATTTGTTTT
>CAIKXD010000001.1 GCA_903831265.1 uncultured Bacteroidota bacterium | reverse complement strand
GCTTTTGTTGCAAGTTTTTTGATGTTGGTTTGTGTCTTCAATTGATGTTTGAGCTGCCATTGAGGGCTTTAGTTCTTTTTAAACCCAGGGTTGTTTCGCTTTGCTCAACAAGACAAAAGCTTGAGCTTTTGTTGCAAGTTTTTTGATGTTGGTTTGTGTCTTCAATTGATGTTTGAGCTGCCATTGAGGGCTTTAGTTCTTTTTTAAACGCAGGGTTGTTTCGCTTTGCTCAACAAGACAAAAGCTTGGGCTTTTGTTGCAAGTCTTTTTTCGTAGGCTATTTATCTAATAAGCCCGTATATTCTTACCTTCTATGTAATTAACAAACGATTGATTAACCACTTTATTTCCGCCTGGTGTTGGATAATTGCCAGTGAAATACCAATCTCCCGTATTTTGAGGACAAGCAGCATGCAAACCCTCAATTGTTTGATAAACTATGCTTACTTCAGCTTTAGTGCCTTCGGGAGTTAGCAGTTCTGCAATTTTTTTACTAATTTGTTCGGGAGTAAAAGGTTTATAAATTTCTTTAACTACATTGGTAATATGCTCTGCAGGAAGCTCGCACTGGGCCTTCGCTTTGATATAAGTATCATCCAAAATATTAGTTTGTGACGATTCTTTTAATAATTCAACTGCCGCCTGAAAGGCAATAAAATCACCCATCTTGGCCATGTCTATACCATAACAATCAGGATAACGTATTTGTGGTGCAGAAGATACAATAATTAATTTTTTTGGACCTAAACGATCTAACATTTTAATGATGCTTTGCTTAAGGGTTGTGCCCCTTACAATAGAATCATCAATAATTACTAAGGTGTCAACATCTTTTTGAATTGTACCATAAGTTATATCATACACATGAGCTACCATATCGCTACGGTTTGCATCATCAGTAATAAAAGTGCGCAGTTTAGCATCTTTAATGGCAATTTTTTCGGCTCTAGGTCTAAAGTTTAAAATACGTTCTAATTCGGTTTCTGTAAGCTGAGCACCTGCTTCCAGAATTTTTTTCTTTTTAACAGTATTAATATAATCCTCTAAACCTTTCATCAAACCATAAAAAGAAACCTCTGCTGTGTTGGGGATGTATGAAAAAACGGTGTTCTTTAAATCGTGGTGAATAGCGGGTAAGATTAATGGACAAAGTTGCTGACCCAATTGTTTTCTTTCTTTGTAAATATCGGCATCACTCCCGCGCGAAAAATAGATGCGTTCGAACGAACAGGCTTTTCTTTCGCCAGGTGTATTGATATTAACCTCCTCAACAACATTGTTTTTTCTAATAATTAAGGCGTTGCCGGGCCCCAATTCTTTTACCAACTCATAAGGTACATTAAAGGCCGTTTGTATCACAGGTCGTTCGGAGCATACTACTGCTACTTCATCATCAACAAAGTAATACACAGGTCTAATTCCATTGGGGTCGCGTAACACAAAACTATCGCCATTGCCAATAATACCTGCCATGGCATAGCCACCATCCCATTTTTTGCTTGAGTCTTTTAATATTTTGGGGATATTTAAATTCTCGGATATTTTTTCAGAAATCTCCATATTATTAAAGCCCTGTTGTTTAAATTCTTTAAACAAACGTTCATTGTCTTTATCTAAAAAATGACCTATTCGTTCCATTACTGTAACAGTATCGGCTTTTTCTTTTGGATGTTGACCCAGCTCTACTAATTGATTAAATAATTCGTCTACATTAGTTAAATTAAAATTACCAGCTACTGCTAAATTTCTGGTTTGCCAGTTATTAATGCGTAAAAAAGGATGACAACTTTCGATTCCATTATTTCCGAAGGTGCCATAGCGTAAATGGCCTAAAAAGACTTCTCCCGTAAAAGGTAAATTTTTTTTTAACCACTCGGGTTGACTCAGTTTATCGGGGTTTGATTGTTGTAGTTCAATAAACTTACTATTTATTTTGGCGAAAATTTCTTTTAAAGGAGCACTGTGATTACTCCTATATCGGCTAATATATCTTTTGCCGGGTTCAGCGTCAATTTTAATATTTACTAAACCAGCGCCATCTTGCCCACGGTTATGTTGTTTTTCCATTAACAAATACATCTTATTTAAACCATAAAAAGAGGTACCGTATTTGTCATAATAATACTGCAGCGGCTTACGAAGCTTTATAAAGGCAATGCCGCATTCGTGTTTAATATAATCACTCATAATAAGTTAATGTTTTTTTACGCAACAAAATTAATCAATAATAACTTTAAATAGATGAATAATTGGGCCAAAGTGTTAACTATTATTTGTTGCAGCCTTCTGCATCAAAATAGCTTAGTTATTTGAATATTGACTAACTCATTTTAGTATTAATTACTTTTCGGTTGCAAGCCGCTTTTGAAGTTAAACCCATATTCCTCAATAGACAACTACTCAGATTGTTTTTCCTCAATATGAAGCACCCAGTCCTATGTGTATTTTAAAAATAGCTTACTATTCTTTCTATCTAAAAAGTAAGAAAGTGCTCGATATTATTATAATGCCAATTGCATTTCTTTTGTAGTTTGACTAAAATAAATTTACAGTGGCTAATGCTGATAAAAGAAAATACAGTTCAATAAAATTGGACTATTTATTTTGCATAAGAGGTATTACACCAATAATTTAAAATCTTACATCGGTATGAGTGCAATAAGGCTATCGCACAATTGGACTAAAATGAACGTGTAATCGGTATAAAATTTTACTGATTAACGATTTCTACTATTTGATTTGGGTTTACGCAATATTTTTTAACCCACCATTTACCACTTTGACAAAAAATAAAGATATATAATTAAAAGGCCCGCTGCTGCTTGTTTTTATTGTCATAATCCAGTAAAAATTGGTTCAGAAAGCGCTGATAATCAAAAAGTTTTCAACAAAAGTGGGAAATAATGGTAAAATGTGGGAAATATTTCCATAATTTTACGCGATAAATAAAAAAGCGCCTTGTATCAACTGTTAGGAACATATGAATGCACCGTAGATGCCAAAGGAAGAGCCATGCTCCCTTCGGCCTTTAAAAAGGCATTGAACGCTGTTTTAGACAAAGGGTTTGTTTTAAAACGCAGTGTTTTTGGTGCTTGTTTGGAGCTCTACACTATGGATGATTGGCAGCGCACCAAAAAGGATGTGGATCGTTTGAATCGTTTCAAAAAAGAGAATATCGAATTTATAAGGGCTTTTTCTGCGGGTTTAAAATCAATTGAAATTGATGCAAGCGGCAGGTTACTGTTGCCTAAAGATTTAATGGTTTTTGCAGGAATAACAAAAGATGTGGTGATGAGTGTAACCTCAAACAACATTATAGAAATATGGGATAAAAAGAAATATGAAGACGCAGTAAATATACCTAATGAAGACTTTGAGAATTTGGCAGAACGCGTAATGGGTAGTTTAGGAAATAAAGAAGAAGGAAGCGATGTATCATAACCCTGTATTGTTAAACGAAAGTGTGGAAGGATTGAATATTAAGTGTGATGGTATTTATGTAGATGTAACATACGGTGGTGGAGGGCATTCGAGAGAAATATTAAAGCATTTAACTACAGGAAAATTATATGCTTTTGATCAGGATGATGATGCGTTTGCCAACAAGGTAGAAGATGAAAAATTAGTACTGATTAAACAAAATTTTAAGTACATGAAAAACTTTTTAAAGATGTATAACGCACTGCCGGTAGATGGAATTCTAGCCGATTTGGGTGTTTCATCTCATCAGTTTGACGAAGGTACAAGAGGTTTTAGTACAAGGTTTGAAGGTAAGTTAGATATGCGTATGGACAAATCAGGAGCATTAACAGCAGCCGATATTGTAAATACTTATGAAGAACAAGCTTTAGTAAATATGTTTAGCACTTATGGTGAAGTAGAAAATAGCAAAAGACTGGCTGCTTGTATTGTAAAAGAAAGAGCATCAAAAAAAATTAATACAACAGAAGAGTTTAAACAAGCCATTATTACCTGCATTCCAAAAATGAGAGAGCAGCAATATCTAGCTAAGGTTTTTCAGGCATTGCGCATTGCAGTAAATAGTGAATTAGATGTGTTAAAGGAGTTGTTGAAACAGAGCCTTGAAGTGCTAAAACCAGGTGGCCGATTGTCGGTAATTTCTTATCATTCTTTAGAAGATAGACTCGTAAAGAACTTTATTAAATCGGGCAACTTTGAAGGTAAAGTGGAACAAGATTTTTATGGCAATAAGTTGGTTGATTTTAAAGCGATTAACCGTCAGTTAATTACCCCAAGTGAAGAAGAGTTAAAGTTAAATAACCGCTCCAGAAGTGCCAAGTTACGCATTGCAGAGAAATTGTAAGGAATGAACGAACAAGAAAATATAAACGCAAAAGAACAGGCTCAATTTGATGCTGCTGTGGCTGATACATCGGCCAAAGCAAAAACGCCTAAAAAGAAGCAAGTACATAAAGTATTTGTGCGTTCGTTATTTGATGTGATTAATGGTAATTTTTTAACCAATCAAAGTAGCATTAAACAAGCGCCTTTTGTAATGTTTCTTACCATAGTGGCCTTGTTTTATATTTCAAACAGTTACTATGCTGAAAGAAAGATTAGACAGATTAATAAGATAAACAACGAATTAAAAGAGTTGCGATCAGAATATATTACATCAAAATCGAAACTCATGTTTGTAAGTAAGCAAAGTGAAGTAGCTAAAACAGCGGAATCAATGGGTTTAACTATCAAGGAAAGCACCACGCCTCCTGGAAAAATAATTGTAAATAAATAATAATTAAAAAACATTGGCTGAGAAAAAGGATATAAAGAAAGATTTTTTGTGGCGCATTTATTTAATGTACTTTTTTATTGTGCTTTTTGCTTTGTCGGTAGTTTTAAAAGTGTGTACCATTCAGTTTGCCGAGGGTGATTACTGGAGAGAAAAAGAGCAGCAGCTTACCATGAAGTATGTAAATATTGAGGCTTCCAGAGGAAATATATTTTCTTCTGATGGTTGCTTATTGGCTACATCGGTGCCCATTTTTGAGTTAAGAATGGATGTAATTTCTGAACCTGTTAGTAATAAAATATTTTACGAAAAGTTAGATTCTTTGTCGTTAAGGTTAGATCAAACTTTTAGTCATCGTAGCAAAAATGAATGGCGAGCATCGCTTAAGAATGCCAGAAATAGTAAAGAGCGCTACTTTTTAATTGCGCGTAAAGTAAATTATTCTACTCTTAAAGAGGTGCGCACATTTCCTATTTTTAAGATGGGGAAATACAAAGGTGGGCTTATTGTATTGCAACAGAGTAGGAGAGAGCTTCCTTTTAAAAATTTGGCGCAACGTACGATTGGATACGATAGAAAGTCGAACAAGCCATTAGGCATAGAAGGTGCATTTAATAAAGATTTGCAAGGAGTAAGTGGTAAACGTTTGATGCAAAAAATTGCAGGTGGTGTTTACAAACCTATTAATCAGGACAATGAAATTGAGCCACAAGATGGGAATGATGTTATTACCACCCTTGATGCCAATATACAAGATGTGGCGCATCATGCATTAGAAAAGCAATTAAGGGCACAAAACGCGCATCACGGTTGTGCTATTTTAATGGAAGTTAAAACCGGTGCAATTAAGGCTATGGTTAACCTTTCTAGAGTAGATAGTGGCTCTTATGCCGAAACATTTAATTATGCTATTGGTGAGGGTACCGAGCCTGGTTCAACCTTTAAATTGGCTTCTATTATGGCTGCTATTGAAGATGGTTACACCGACCTCGATGAAATTGTTGACACCGAGGGTGGTAGAAAAACTTATGCAGGTGGCTACGTAATGAAGGATTCGCATGATGGTGGTTATGGGAAAATAACAGTAAAACAAGTGTTTGAAAAGTCATCCAATGTAGGCACATCTAACATTATTATGAAGTACTACAAAAAGCAACCACAAAAATTTATTGACAGACTATATTCTTTTGGTATTCACAAACCTTTAGGAATAGCATTGCCGGGAGAGGCAACACCTTATATTAAAGATACAAAATCAAAGTTATGGAGCGGGCTTTCCTTGCCATTAATGAGTATAGGTTACGAAGAGAAATTAACGCCTTTGCAAACACTTAACTTTTATAACACAGTTGCTAATAATGGTAAAATGATGCGTCCACAATTTGTGAGAGAAATTCGTGCCAAAGGGCAATTGATAAAATCGTTTCCTCCTGAAGTAATTAACCCCGCTATTTGTTCGCAATCCACTATTGATAAAGCAAGAGAGATGATGGAGGGTGTGGTTAAAAATGGGACAGCAACTTTTTTAAGAACAGCACCATACCAAATTGCAGCAAAAACGGGTACAGCACAAATAGCCCTTGGAAACAAAGGATATACTCAAGATGGAAAGAAAACTTATATGGCTTCATTATGCGGTTATTTTCCTGCTAAAGATCCTTTGTATTCAATCATTATTGTAGTAAGTGCGCCATCAAAAGCAGCGTACTATGGTAATGAAGTTGCCGGCCCTGTATTTAGAGAAATTGCAGATAAAGTGTATAGTAATAGCAAAGAAATACATAAGCCCTTACAGGTAGATACCGCGCGTGCTATTGTGCATGTGCCTTTTGTAAAATCAGGTAAGAAAAGTGATGTGCAAGTAATTGCCAAAGTGCTGTCTTTAAAAACAGCAATTGCCGATGAAAATGCCAACTATGTATGGGCTCAAATAAATAAAGAAACATTTCAATTAAAAGGATTAGCTACTAAAGAAAGCGAAGTGCCACAATTAGTTGGCATGGGCTTAAGAGATGCCTTAACCATTTTAGAGAATCAAAAAATAACAGTAAAAGTGATTGGCAGAGGCGTAATAAAAAAGCAATCATTAGCTGCCGGAACAAGAGTAATGAAAGGAGCCAAAATAACCATTGAATTATCGTAACATGAAATTATTAAGCGATATCATTTATAAATCGGGCATTGAAGAAGTGTTAGGAGCTACACATGTGGCGGTTGACAGTGTTTGCTTTGATTCGCGAAAAGTTCAAAAGTTAAGTTTGTTTGTTGCAGTAAAAGGGGTAAGCAGTGATGGTCATTTGTTTATTAATAAAGCAATTGAAGATGGCGCTGTTGCTATTGTTTGCAGCGAAATGCCTAGCGAAATAAAAGAGCATATTACTTACATCAGAGTTAAAGACACAAGTTATGCTTTAGGAATTATTGCCAGTAATTTTTATGAGCACCCTTCGTCAAAGTTAAAACTGGTGGGCGTTACAGGTACTAATGGTAAAACTACTACAGTAACCTTATTGTATCATTTGTTTAAATTTTTGGGATATAAAACAGGTTTAATATCTACTGTTAAAAACTATATCGATACTGCTGAATATCATGCAACACATACCACGCCCGATGCAGTGCAGTTAAATGAACTTTTGGCGAAAATGGTTGAAAATGGAGTAGCTTATTGTTTTATGGAAGTAAGCTCGCACAGTGTGGTGCAGCATAGAATAACTGGACTAACATTCGCTGGAGGTGCCTTCTCAAATATCACGCATGATCATTTAGACTATCATGGCACCTTTGATAATTATATTGCAGCTAAAAAGGGATTTTTTGATATGCTTGGTGCGCAGGCATTTGCTATTTCAAATAGAGACGACAGGCATTTTGCCGTGATGTTGCAAAATACAAAGGCTATAAAAAAGACGTGTGCAATCAATCAACAGGCAGATTTTAAAGCAAAGATTATTGAGAATCATTTTGCTGGGTTGCAATTGCATTTAGATGGCACTGAAGTGTGGACCAAGTTAATAGGCAGCTTTAATGCCTACAATATATTGATGGTGTATTCCATTGCAATGATGTTAAAACAAGATCGAACCAATGTTTTAACTGCAATCAGTAGTTTGAACCCTGTTGATGGTCGTTTTCAATTTATTAGAAATGGCAATTCAATTACAGGTATAGTTGATTATGCTCATACGCCAGATGCGCTTGTAAATGTGCTTAAAACAATACAAGATATAAGAACAGGAAATGAAAATATAATCACTGTAGTTGGATGTGGTGGTGATAGGGATGCAGCTAAGAGGCCTGTAATGGCAGAGATAGCATGTAAAATGAGCAACAGAGTGATACTTACTTCTGATAATCCAAGGAGCGAAGATGCCGAAGAAATTATCAATCAAATGATGAAAGGAGTAGACCCGGTTTCAAAAAAGAAGGTTTTGTGCATTACAGATAGAAGACAGGCTATTAAAACTGCTTGCGCTTTAGCGGCGCCTAATGACATTGTTTTAATTGCAGGAAAAGGTCATGAAAAGTACCAAGAAATAAAGGGAGTAAAACATCCATTTGATGATATGCAAGAGTTGAGTGAACAGTTGCAAACCGAAAAAATATAAATCAATAAAGACTAAAAGAATATATGCTGTATTACTTATTCGATTTTCTTGACAAGCGCTTTGATTTTCCTGGGGCGGGCGTATTTCAATACATCTCTTTTAGAGCCTCATTGGCCATTATTACTTCTTTGGTTATTTCAATGGTTTTTGGAAAAAGAATTATTAATTATTTGCGCAAGAAACAAGTTGGTGAAACAGTGCGTGATTTAGGATTAGAAGGGCAAATTCAAAAGCAGGGTACACCAACTATGGGTGGTTTAATTATACTTGGCGCTATTTTAATTCCCACTTTATTATTTGCCAAATTGCATAATGTATATATTATTTTAATGATATGTTCAACCATTTGGTTAGGATTGATAGGCTTTTTGGATGATTATATTAAAGTATTTAAGAAAGATAAACAAGGCTTAAAAGGTACATTTAAAGTAATAGGGCAAGTTGGGTTAGGAATAATTGTGGGATGTACATTGTATTTTAATGATAGCGTAGTTATTAAAGAAAAAGTAAGAAACAATGATGAAGTGATTATTGATGGGCATGTTTTTGAAGGGAATGTAGATTCAAAAAATTTACCTAAGTATTCGTCACAACATAAATCAACAATAACTACAATTCCGTTTATCAAAGACAATGAATTTGATTATGCTTCGGTGCTTAAATTTTTAGGTGATAATTATAGAGATTGGGCTTGGTTAATATTTATTCCAATGGTAATTTTAATTATTACTGCGGTATCTAACGGAGCCAATATGACTGATGGTTTAGATGGATTAGCCACAGGTACCTCGGCCATTATTGGCGCTACCTTGGGCGTGTTTGCCTATGTTTCTGGTAACACTGTTTTCGCTAACTATTTAAATATTATGTATATCCCCAATTCGGGAGAACTTGTAATTTATATAGGCGCATTTGTGGGAGCATGCGTTGGTTTTATGTGGTACAATTCTTACCCAGCGCAAGTTTTTATGGGCGATACAGGAAGTTTGGCCTTAGGTGGAATTATTGCTGTTTTTGCGTTAGCTATTCGTAAAGAGCTTTTAATACCCATACTCTGTGGTATTTTTCTGGTAGAAAATTTATCGGTAATGATGCAAGTAGGATATTTTAAGTATCAGAAAAAGCGCAAAGGAATTGAGTTTGCACGTGCCAATAGGTTGTTTAAAATGGCTCCACTTCATCATCACTATCAAAAGAGCGGATTTCATGAAGCAAAGATTGTAACACGTTTTTGGATTGTTGGTGTAATGCTAGCCATATTAACTTTTGTAACATTAAAACTAAGATAATTTATTATGAACACACCTCGTAAAATAGCAATTTTGGGCGCTGGCGAAAGCGGTGTTGGAAGTGCTGTGCTTGCTATTAAGCAAGGCTATGAAGTGTTGCTGAGTGATATGGGAACAATTAAGGAAAAGTACAAAAAAACGCTGCATGATTACGGTATTAACTACGAGGAAAATAAACATGATGAAGCTTGGATTTTATCAGCCAATGAAGTAATTAAAAGTCCTGGCATACCAGAGAAAGCGCCATTAATAAAAAAATTGCAAGAGCAAGGTACACCTGTTATATCGGAAATAGAATTTGCAGCAAGATATACAAACGCAACACTCATTGGTATTACTGGTACTAATGGTAAAACAACTACAACATTATTAACTTATCATATACTCACCAAAGCAGGATTAAATGTAGGCTTAGCGGGAAATATTGGTAAAAGTTTTGCATTGCAGGTTGCCGAAAATAATTTCGATTATTATGTGCTTGAGCTAAGTAGTTTTCAGTTAGATGGCATGTTTAATGTGCGCCTAAACATAGCAGTATTATTGAACATTACGCCAGATCATTTAGATCGATATAACTATGAATTACAAAATTATATTGATTCTAAATTTAGAATTATACAAAACCAAACGGCTGAAGACCATTTTATTTACTGTGCTGATGACACCTTGTTAATGCCTCAGTTTAATAAATTTAAAACACAAGCGCACTTACTTCCTTTTAGTTTGGAGCAAAGCCAAGCAGAGGGCGCTTATATCGAAAACGAAAATTTAATTATAAACCAAAACCATAATATATTCTCTATGTCAATCCACGACTTAGCCCTACAAGGCAAACACAATCAGTACAATTCAATGGCAGCTGGCTTATCTGCTAGGATATTGGAAGTTCGCAAAGAAATTATTAGAGAAAGCCTCGAAGATTTTGTAAACGTTGAACACCGTTTAGAGTTTGTTGCCAAAGTTCATGGTATCGAATTTATAAACGATTCTAAAGCTACCAATGTAAACTCAACATGGTATGCGCTCGAAAGCATGAATAATCCTGTAGTTTGGATTGTTGGAGGCCAAGATAAAGGAAATGACTATAGCATGTTAATGAACCTTGTAAAAGACAAAGTAAAGGCTATTGTTTGTTTAGGAAAAGATAATTCAAAAATTCACAAAGCGTTTAACGGCACAGTTGCATTGATTGAAGATGCTACTACGGCCGAAGAGGCGGTTAAAAAGGCTTATCGTTTGGGCAAAAAGGGCGATATCGTTTTATTGTCTCCTGCTTGTGCAAGTTTCGATTTATTCGAGAATTATGAAGATCGTGGACATCAGTTTAAGCAAGCTGTAAGATCTTTATAATAAAATATTAGTTTCAATAATATTAAATAATGGAAAAACCACAAAGCAGTAGTAAAAGCACCATGAAGGCAACTTCTATGGATAGATTAATTAAAATCAGAAAAGATTTTATTAAGGAAAGATTGAGCAGTTTGCAGAGTGAGGAGCATAATTTTGAAACTGTGAATGTGGTAAATGGTGTTAATTATATCAATAATTCGGCCTCTACTGATGTGGACAGTACATGGTTGGCTATGGATAAAATAGAAAAAAATATCATTTGGATTGTTGGAGGGGTAGATAGAGGCAATGATTATTCGATGTTGCGCGATTTAGTAAATGATAAAGTGTTGCACATTGTTTGTTTGGGAACTTACATTACAAAAATATTTAAAGCATTTAGTAACAGTAATAGCCATGTTATAATAAATGCTTCTAGTGCTGAAGAGGCGGTGCATCATGCTTCTCTTTTAGCAAAGGAAGGTGACACTGTGTTATTATCGCCAGCATGCGCTAGCTACGATTTGTTTGAAAGTGTTGAGGACAGAGGACAACAGTTTAAGCGTGCAGTAAATGATTTAATTAATGGAGAGTTGCATCAAAGATATCCAGCAAAATAAATATTAATTAAGTAAAATTAAGATGAGCAGTTTTACAGATATCAAATTAAAAGGCGATAAAGTAGTATGGACAGTGGTAGTTATACTGTCTATCATATCGCTATTGGTAGTGTATAGCTCTACGGGCACTTTGGCATATAAATTTCAATCGGGCAACACAGAGTATTACCTATTTAAGCATGGTTTTATTTTATTATTTGGTTTGTTTTTAATGTATGCTACACATAAAATAAAGTATACTTATTTTTCTGGAATATCACTTATTGCTATTTTTTTAGCCATTCCTTTGTTGATGCTAACCTTAATGAAAGGAAGTAATTTAAATGAGGCGAGCCGTTGGTTGGCATTGCCCGGAACTTCTTTAACTTTTCAAACATCAGATTTTGCAAAGCTTGCGCTAATTATGTATGTGTCGCGCGTGTTGTCGCAGAGGCAAGATAAAATAGACAGTTTAAAAGAAGCATTTTTACCTGTTGTTATTCCAGTAGTGATTGTATGTGCTTTGATTTTGCCTGCTAATTTTTCTACTGCAGCAGTTTTATTTACTACCTGTTTTGTAATGATGTTTATTGGCAGAATTCATTATAAACATTTGCTTACCTTAGTAGGAATGGGTGTTATAGCTGTTCTCATTATTTTAAGTGTGGGTAAATTTGCACCAAAAGTTTTTCCTCGTTTTGGTACTTGGATGAAAAGGATTGAAAATTTTAGTAGTAATGATAAAGATAATAAGGGCAATTTTCAGGTAGAGCAATCTAAAATTGCTATTGCAACTGGTGGTCCTTTAGGTAAAGGCCCTGGGAAAAGTTCACAAAGAAATTTTTTACCGCATCCATATTCCGATTTTATTTATGCAATTATTATTGAGGAATATGGCTTAGTCTCAGGTTTATTGATTGTATTACTTTATTTAATTTTATTATTCAGAGGTACACGCATAGCCACACAAAGTCCACGTATGTTTGGTTCATTGTTGGCATTTGGTTGTTCCTTTAGTTTGGTATTTCAGGCCATGATTAATATGGCAGTAGCTACTAATTTATTTCCTGTTACTGGTCAACCCTTACCTATGCTAAGCATGGGGGGAACCTCAATTTGGTTTACCAGTATTGGAATAGGTATTTTATTAAGTGTGAGTGCAGGTGAAACTACAAAAGACACACAAAAGGAACAAGAAACATTAGAAGAGGAGGTGGCCATTGCTTAAAGTAATTATCAGTGGAGGCGGTACAGGTGGGCATATTTTTCCTGCCATAGCTATTGCAAATGCTTTAAAGGCTAAATACAATCAAGTTGAGATATTGTTTGTGGGTGCATTAGGTAAAATGGAAATGGAGAAAGTTCCTGCTGCGGGCTATAAAATTGAGGGTTTAAATATTACGGGTATACAAAGAAATTTATCATTAAGTAATTTAGCATTTCCATTTAAACTTTTACAAAGTGTATTGCGTTCGCGACAAATTATAAAGTCATTTAAACCAGATGTAGTGGTAGGTGTAGGTGGCTTTGCTAGTGGTCCATTACTTTATGCTGCATCGCAATTAAATATTCCTGCATTAATCCAAGAGCAAAATTCTTATCCAGGCATCACCAACAAATTATTGGCAAAAAGAGTACAAACAATTTGCGTTGCCTATGATCATATGGAAAATTATTTTCCTAAGGAAAAGCTTAAACTTACAGGTAATCCGGTGCGCAACGATATTTTAAATTTAAATGGAAAAAGAGAAAGGGCACTTGAGCATTTTAATTTAAAAGAAGGTTTAAAAACAGTATTTGTTACTGGCGGAAGTTTAGGTTCAAAAACCATTAATGAAAGCATTTTAAAAAACATTGAACTTTTTGCTGCAAATAACATTCAGTTGATTTGGCAAACAGGAAAAAATTTTATTGGCACTGCACAAGAGGCAGTTGCAAAACATGCAGAAAAAGGTATTCATGCTTTTGATTTTATCTCTAAAATGGATTATGCATATGCAGTTGCCGATTTAGTGGTTTCAAGAGCAGGAGCAAGTTCTGTATCGGAATTGAGTTTGGTTAATAAAGCAGCAATTTTAATTCCATATCCCTTGGCGGCAGAGGATCATCAAACTAAAAATGCGATGGCATTGGTAAATTACAATGCAGCAGTATTGATAAAAGATGAAGAAGCACGACAAAAGTTGGGAGAGGAAGTGATGGATTTAATAAAGAATGATGAAAGAAGACATAAGCTAGAAAACAACATCACCCGATTAGCAATTAAAGATTCGGCAGAAGTAATTGCTGCAGAAGTATACAGGTTAGCAACATCAAAAAGATAAAAAGTGATTAATCATATTAAAATGGCATATTTTATTGGTATTGGTGGCATTGGCATGAGTGCCATTGCACGCTATTTTAATACCATTGGAATTGCGGTTTCGGGATATGATAAAACACCTACTTCTTTAACCAATGCCTTAATTAAGGAAGGTATTGATATACATTTTGAAGATGATATCAATTTAATAGATACATCGTTTTTTAAGCTGCCTAAAGAAGAAGTGTTGGTAGTAATTACGCCTGCCATTCCGAAAAATCATAAAGAGTTAAACTTTTTTGAGGATAATAATTATGAATTAAAAAAACGTGCAGAGGTTTTAGGCATGATTACGGAAAGCACCTATACAGCGGCTGTTGCAGGTACGCACGGGAAAACAACAACAAGTACAATTCTAACACATATTTTAAAATCATCGGGTTACGATGTAACTGCTTTTTTAGGAGGTATCGCCAAAAACTATAACAATAATTTTATTGCCGGAACCAATATTAGTGCTGAATATCCGAATCAACCTGTGAGATTTAAAATGGATGTTTTAGCACCTACCGTAGTTGAAGCAGATGAATATGATCGCTCCTTTTTAACCTTACATCCAGATGTAGCTATTGTTACTTCTGTAGATGCCGATCATCTTGATATATATGGTGATGATGCACAATTGAAGGAATCATTTAAACTATTTACTTCTCTAATTAAATCAGGTGGATCTTTGGTTACTAAACTTGGTTTAAAGTATCAATTAGCGCATGCTAATGATGTTAAAGTATATTATTACGATTTAGAAAAGCAGACCGACTTTTTTGCATATGACATTAAAATTGAAGATGGTAAATACATATTCAATATAAATAGTTGCATAGAGCATATTAACGATATATGCTTTGGATTACCTGGCTTGCACAATGTTGAAAATGCAATAGCTGCGATTGCCGCTGCGCAAATTATGGGTGTATTGCCATTAGATATCAAAAAAGCATTAAAAACTTTTACCGGAGTAAACAGGCGTTTCGATTATCGTATCAACACTTCCAATTTTGTTTATATTGATGATTACGCGCATCATCCTGAAGAGATAAAGGCTTGCATCAATTCAATTAAGCACTTATATCCCAATAAAAAAATTACAGGCATCTTTCAACCGCATTTGTATAGTAGAACAAGAGATTTTGCTGAAGGGTTTTCCTCTAGCTTGTCATTGCTAGATGAGGTTATTTTGATGGATATTTATCCTGCTCGCGAGTTGCCAATAGAAGGGGTAACATCTGCCATGTTGCTAAACAATATTACCTGCAAACAAAAGCAGCTTTTAAATGCAAATAAAATTTTAGAATATATTCAGTTTAACCGTCCTGAAGTGCTTGTAACTCTTGGAGCTGGAGATATCGACCAGCTTGTAGCGCCAATCGAAAAATTATTTAGTAATGTAGCTACCAATGAATAAAAAGATTCAAAAAATATTGGTTTATGCATCATGGTCGCTAGCAGTGGTAAGTTTGCTTACTATTTTGGGATTTGCAAATAATACCTTAGATGAAAAACCCTGCACGGCAATTGAAATTAACATAAACAATATAGATGAACATGATTTTATAAAGAATGATGATGTTTTTAGTATGTTGAAGGAAAAGAACAAGAAGTTAAAAGGTGAAGCTATGGCAAATATTGATGTAGCTTCTCTAGAACGAATGTTTAATACAAATTCTCATATTGCTAATTCAGAAGTTTACAAAACGATTAATGGTGTTATTAAAATCAACATCACTACAAAGCGTCCAATTGCACGTATTATCAATTACAAGGGAGAAAGTTTTTATTTAGATGAAGAAGGATTTTTGATGCGTTGGAGTAATAATTACACTGCTAATTTACCTGTATTCACAGGAAATATTTATGAAAGTTATGACGTTTGCTACAGTATTAATTACAGTAAGTTAGATATTAACGATTCTGTGTTGATAAAAAACAATCTATTTGGCATATACAGCCTTGCTAAATACTTGGATTCAAACGAATTTTGGAAAGCGCAAATTGAACAGATTTACGTGGGTGAAGAGATAGAACTAGTGCCGCTTGCTGGTAGCCACATCATAGTATTGGGTAACTTTCAAGACATTGATGAAAAGATGAACAAGCTGCTAGTGTTTTATAAATATGGTTTAAATAAGGTAGGTTGGAATATTTATGAAACAATTAATTTGAAGTATAAAAATCAAATTGTTTGCACAAAATCAAAAACTGCCCCCGGTTATAATACTCAACTTTCAATCACAAAGTAAACAACAATATCAAATAAAATGGCGAATGAACAATATATAGTTGGATTAGATGTAGGTACTACCAAAATAGTAGCTATGGTTGGAAGACTAACAGAGCATGGAAAGGTAGAGATTTTAGGTTTGGGTAAAACCGACTCTGTAGGTGTTATGCGTGGTCAGGTTGCCAATATTGAACGAACTGTACAATCTATTAAAGTTGCTGTTGAAGAGGCTGAACAAAAAACTGGTATCCCTGTAAAAGTTGTAAATGTTGGTATTGCCGGCCAACACATAAAAAGTTTGCAACACAATGGTATTAGAACAAGAACAAATTCAGATACAGAGATTAATCAAAAAGATATTGATGCATTAATCGAAGATATGTACAAATTGGCCATGTTGCCTGGCGAAGAAATTATTCATGTAATTCCTCAAGAATACATGGTAGATAACGAATCTGGCATTAAAGAACCTATTGGCATGAGTGGACGTAGGTTGGAAGCTAACTTTCACATTATTACAGGACAAATTGCAGCCATCAATAATCTAGTGAAATGTGTAAGAAAGGCTGGTTTAGAGGTAAGTGGAATAACACTTGAACCTTTGGCTTCTGCAGATGCTGTATTAAGTAATGAAGAAAAAGAAGCTGGTGTTGTATTGGTTGATATTGGTGGAGGAACTACTGATGTTGCCATTTTTCAGGATTCAATTATTCGTCACACTGCCGTAATCCCTTTTGGTGGAAACGTGATTACAGAAGATATCAAAGAGGGATGCACTATCATAAAAGGTCAGGCAGAGTTGTTGAAAGTTAAATTTGGTTCCGCTTTAGCAAGCGAGAATCAGGAAAATGAAATTGTTTCTATTCCAGGTTTGCGAGGAAGAGAGCCAAAGGAAATTACCATTAAAAATTTATCTCATATTATACAAGCGCGCATGGAAGAAATTATTGAGCATGTGTATTACGAAATAAAAAATTCTGGTTTTGAAAAGAAATTAATTGCAGGGATTGTAATTACTGGAGGAGGATCAATGTTAAAGCATACCAACCAATTGGTTGAGTACATAACAGGAATGGATACAAGGATTGGTTTTCCTAATGAACACGTGGCCAAAGGGCAAGAGGATGTTTCAAGTCCAATGTATGCAACAGGAGTTGGTTTAGTGTTAAGAGGATTTCAGGCTTTAAAAGCTGCCGCATCTGATGAAGTAAAACAAGCGCCAATTGCCGCTGAAACTGAGATTGAAAAGCCAATTGTAACCGGACATTCGGACCCTAAAAAACAAGCAAATTGGATTGAAAAATTATTAGAAAAAACAAGGCAGATTTTTGATGAAGATGCCCAATAAATCAGTAAGTAAATATTAAATATATCATATCATATCATGGAAAACACAATTATGAATTTCGACCTCCCAAGAGAAAAAGCATCTTCAATTATTAAAGTAATTGGTGTTGGCGGTGGTGGCTGCAACGCTGTAGATCATATGTATCGTCAAGGGATTAAAGGTGTTGACTTTATTGTTTGCAATACCGATCAACAGGCGCTCGATAAAAGCCCTGTGCCTACTAAAATAATTTTAGGGGCTACCTTAACCGAAGGCCTCGGTGCAGGCTCAAATCCTGAGGTGGGAAAAAATTCAGCCATCGAAACCATTGAAGAAATAAGAGCATTTTTAGATAAAAAAACTAAAATGATTTTTATTACTGCAGGCATGGGTGGTGGCACCGGAACTGGCGCTGCACCTGTAATTGCAAGTGTTGCAAAAGAAATGGGAATACTTACTGTGGCCATTGTTACTATTCCTTTTGGCTTTGAAGGTAAAAGAAGAAAATCACAAGCAGATGCTGGAATTGAAGAATTAAAAAAGAATGTAGATACCTTGCTCGAAATTCGTAATGATAAGTTAAGAGAGATTTATGGTAATTTAAAAATGACTGATGCTTTTGGACATGCCGATAATATTTTAACTACTGGTGCAAAAGGGATTGCTGAAATTATAACAGAAAAATTACATGTAAATACGGATTTTGCAGATATACAAACGGTGTTAAAAGACAGTGGTAGAGCTATTATGGGCAGTGCTGAAGCCAGTGGCGAAAACCGAGCACTTGTTGCTGTTGAAAAAGCATTAAACTCTCCTCTTTTAAACGATAGTAACATTAAAGGGGCACGTCATGTACTTTTAAATATTAAATGTGGTTCGGGTGATAATGAAATTAGTATGGATGAGTTTGGAGAGATTACCGATTTCTTACAGGATGCTGCAGGTGGCACAGCCGAGGTGATACAAGGTTATGGCATTGATGAAACATTAGATAATAATGTAATTGTTACCATTATTGCCACAGGATTTAATAACAAAAAAGATATTGGTGTTGAATCTATTAAAGCACCTACTAAAACGGTTACACCATTATATGGGCATCCTGAGCCAGTTGCAATACAAACCGAAATTGTTGTTCCCAATGAGCTAAAAACTACCGAGAAAATTGTTTTTGAATTGGATAGCGAAGCTGCTCCAAAAGAAGAGCAATATAACTTCTCAACTGTTGATTTTTTAGTAACTAAACAAAGTGAAGAAGTAGAAACAAATGCAGCGTTTTTTGTTGAAGAGCAAGCTCAAAATAATTATGTTGAACCGGTTTTAGAGCGAGAAGCCACCAGTGAGGATATGCTGAAGAAAGCGAATGAAAGAAAAGAAAGATTGAAGAACTTTAGCTGGAAATTAGGTAATAACATTAACGATTTAGAAGCAACACCAGCTTATATTAGAAAGAATGTACAATTAGATAATTTATCACATTCATCAGAGTCACAAGTATCAAGGTACACTCTTTCTGAAGGAGAGGATAAAAAGGTAGAAATTAAGCCTAATAATTCTTTCTTACATGATAATGTAGATTAAAACCAACCAATCTACTTCAGCCGCTGTTACCCCTAAGGAGCAGCGGCTTTTTTTTTACTATGATTTAATAAAATATAAAGTGCTAAAAAATGTGGTTTGGGTTGCGTTGCTATTTTATGCAATATTACTTTCAATAATATGGCTTACACCAATCAGTTTTGCAGCCATCGAAATTAATAGCTTTAAAAGCGATTTGGCATACGCTGTAACAAACTCTGGCGGTGAGTATTATGTGTTTGCAATAACGCTTGTTACAGCGCTAGTTTTTGCATTTAGAAATAAAATAAACCTGCATATTGTATTTAAGTTTTTAAAACAGTTTAGTATTCTGTTTATAATGCTTGCCTTTTTTGCTTTGCTCAATGAATTTCTGATTAAAGATCTCGCCAAATATACGAGGCCTTCTCATGCATTTGTTTTTGAACATGTAACGCATCAAATTTCAATAGATAGTTTTTACAAGTTAAGCATTTCTAACCGACAAATTATTTTGAAACAAATGATAGATTCTAGCTCATACTTGAAACAAAGTGTTAATCCAAAGGTGCTTTCGCATTGGGTTGAGGAAGCTGGCT